>JAJRYU010000706.1 GCA_024275615.1 Planctomycetota bacterium | reverse complement strand
TGAGAATCGCGTCGGGCTTGCGGCCTGCCTTCGGAGAATACGCGGATGACCCATTCTTCGCTTTTGCCGTCCTTGTCTTTCGCTCCGCCAATAATGTCATTCGTGATCATTGCCTCGACATTGATGTTCTTGGCATCCATTGACTGTGAGAGATTCTTTGCCCCCCAGAGGCCTTGTTCCTCAGCAGTGAGTGCGGCAAAAATGATCGTCGCCCGCGTCTTGATCGGAGCTAAGACTCTGGCCAATTCCAAGACGGCAGCCGTACCGCTGCCGTCATCGTTGGCACCCGGAGCATCCGTTCGTGTGTCGTTGCGCTTACTGGCGCGGGAGTCATAATGACCACTGACGATGATGACACGATCAGGTTCACTTCCTTTCAATTCTGCCAAGACACTGTGGATCTCTTTGATTCCCAGCTTGGCCAAGGCCAATCGGTCACCGCGCGCGTATTTTCTGGGGTCGAAACTGTCATAACGCACAGTCATGCGGCCGTTGCTTTTTGACGCACATTCTTCGAAGTGTTTCTTGATCCACTTGCCCGCTGCAACGATTCCTCGGTCCTTTCCTGTGGAAAAGGCGTGCCTTGTGCCGAACGAGACAAGCTTCTTGATGTTCGCCTCAATACGCGCGGCATCGATGCCATGGAGGGCTGCGGTAATCGCCTTGTCCTGTGCCGATGCTGGCAGACAAATGAGCGCGAGCAAGGCCGCTATGGCGAGTGGGCGTGAGGTCATGGGGTTTCTCCAGGTGGTTCAGAGCTATTTGAGCGGAGCTTGACGGATCTGTCCATCTACCGACTTGGATGCGGGAATAATTACTCTTGCAAGACGGTACCAAAAAGCTATGGTACATTGGTAACAGCCAATGGGATCAAGTCCACAAGGAGAGATCGATGACTGAGGAACACCATAGGGTGGAGCGTGTCCAAACAGGGATGCGGATCGAACGAAGAATCGTCAAAGTGCTGAAAGGACTGGCGGAGTTTCATGACATGAGTTTAGGGGACCTGATCGAAGGTATTGTTCTTCATTGTTTTGAGGGAGAACTTCCGTTTGGCGAAAAATCTCTGCAGGTTATTGCCGACCTGAAGAAAGTATACGCCCTCAATCTATGTGCCGCTGATAGTCATAAGCTTCTTGAAGATCATAGCTAACAATGTCTGGGAACTATGCTGAGAGAAGGTCCATTACACGCCTACATGGGAATTCGATGAGCGGATAGGGGACACTCTAACCCCGCACTCTTCACCACCTTGCGGCCATCAACGACCGCACAGCGCCTGACCTCATGGTCTCTCGCCCACTTTTCCAGTTGGAATTTGAATTAGCCTATCTTCTGTCATGATTACCCCCATTTTCCTTTAGTCATTCTGGCTCAAACTCCGATCAAGTCTTCGTGAATGAATTTGCAATCACAGGAGTACTCGATGAAGATTTTGATTTGCGACGATTCGATGGCCATGAGGCGCATCGTTCAAAGGACCTTGAGGCAAGCCGGATTTGAAGATCATGAGGTCGTCGAAGCTGAAAACGGGAAGTTGGGCTTAGATTCGACCGAAAGTGAATCTCTCGACTTGATCTTGAGCGATTGGAACATGCCCGAAATGACCGGGATTCAGTTCCTTGAGGCGCTTCGCGCCAAGGGCGACAACACGCCATTTGGTTTCATTACTACTGAGCAAACGCCTGAAATGCGCCAACTCGCCCTTGAGACCGGTGCGAACTTTCTACTCCCCAAACCGTTTACACCGCAAGAAATGGCCGAGAAAATCGGTGGTTTCCTCGAACAATAGATTGACTTGAACAACAAAAGAAAAGGGTATTCACATGGCTTTGACATCACCAGACGCCGCTTCACTTGGTTCTCTCTTAGAGATGCTTCTTGGCGAGGGCGTTGATGTTTCTTGTACCGAGGGCGGAGAATCACTTGACAGCCTGGGTAAGTCCTATGGCTCGATATTGGTCGATGATGCTGACGAGGTCGTGGGAGTCATCTTGGCGGACCTTACAGCAACAGTTTCTCTGGGTGGCCAGTTGATGATGTTACCTGTGGGTGGCTTAGAAGATCAAATTGACGAAAAAGACCCAACCAACTTGGTGATCGATGCCGTCTCTGAGGTTTTCAACAACGTTACCGTCACGATGAACACGATCGAGGGGAATCCCCACGTACGTTCGAAGCCAGCTCGCGATGTTGCAGCCATAGTGAGTGAAGAAGGCCACGATTGGATTGCGTCATCGGAAAAGAAGACCGAATACTCCGGCAAGTTTTTGTGTGGTGAAGGACGCGTCCAAGTCATTTCGAGGTGACTCGATCGCGGACCCTAAGACCAATGCGTTTCGGTGATTTCCTCCTGAATTCGGGACAGATTTCGCAAACTCAGTTGGTTGCCGTACTCAGAGAGCAGCAAGATCGACAGCGGTCGATGGCGCAGCTCGCGGTCAATGACGAGTTGTTGACGATGAAAGAGGTAGCCGAGATTGCGGCCACCTTAGGAAGTGATTTGGGCAGCTCATTCGAAGAATGCGCTGTCCAAGGCGGGAAACTCTTGGCGATCGATGTTGTGTTTCTTCTCGAGGCACAACGCCGCACGCGTCCAAAGCTTGGCGAGCTACTCGTTGAGATGGGGTTTCTTCAGCCTGAAGTCAAAGAACGTCTCCTAGAGACGTTCCACGCAGTGTCACAAAGCTGCGCATAGAACCGGAACTCATAGCTCCACGAGTTACTGGTCACGAGTCGTAGAGGAATTGGAGCAAGGAAAAATAGACAATGGATGAGATCATTCAGGATTTCCTGGTTGAGAGCTTTGAAGGTCTTGACCAACTGGACTCCGACTTGGTCGACCTCGAGCAAGATCCCAGCAATCTCGATTGCATTCCGGGAATCTTCCGAACTGTTCACACGATCAAGGGTACGTGCGGTTTTCTTGGCTTCAAGAAACTCGAGCAACTCACTCACATTGGCGAAAACCTTCTGAGTAAGGTTAGAGCAGGTGAAGCTGAAGTGACTGAATCCATAGTTACCGCACTCCTACGTCTCGGCGACGCGACTCGGGAGATCCTTCAGAGTATTGCCGATACCGAGCAAGAGGGCGACAGTGATACCACCGATTTGGTGGCAACTCTCAAAGCGCTCAACGACGATCCCGAGAGCGGTACCCCTGAGGCGGCAGGGAAGAACGGTGAAAGCGAATCTTCATCAATTGTCGTTACGAATCCTGAAGAAAGTGGTGAGGTAGAACTCGACGAAGGCGGGGACGACTCGGTTGAAATCCAAAGAGAATCAGCGAGTCAACTCGGCACATCTGCAACACCCGATTTGAACGCCGGCGACACCGAGCGCGTCGTCAAGGCCAAGGTCGTTGAAGAAGAAACTCCCAAGAAAACTGAAGCCAAGTCAGCCGCGCCGAAGCCCAAAAAACAAGCTTCATCGGGGAGCATTAGAGTCGATGTCAATCTTCTTGATTCGCTGATGAATCTAGTCGGCGAACTTGTCCTCGCACGAAATCAGATCTTGCAAGTTGACAACAGCGCCACCGACTCAGTCATGTCAAATGCCTCACAGCGCCTTAACTTGATAACCTCGGAGCTTCAAGAAAGTGTCATGAAGACCCGTATGCAAGCGATTGGTACTGTTTGCAACAAGTTTCCCCGGATCGTTCGCGATCTGTCTCTCAGTTGCAGTAAGAAGGCGCGCATCCTCATTGAAGGATCAGAGACGGAAGTCGACCGAACAATTATTGAGGCAATCAAAGACCCTCTTACTCACATCGTACGGAACGCTGTGGACCATGGGATTGAATCACCCGAAGAGCGACTTATCGCCGGCAAAGACGAGGAAGGGTTGCTTATCCTCCGTGCATTTCACGAAGGTGGCCAGGTCAATATCGAAATCAAGGACGACGGTGCTGGTCTAAATGCCGAAGCCCTCAAGAAAAAGGCACGGTCTTTGGAATTGATGGACGAGGCCAAGTTGGAGCGCATCTCCGACGGTGAGTTGTTCAAGCTCATCTTCCATCCTGGATTTTCAACAGCGGCGAAAGTCACAAATGTCTCGGGCCGCGGTGTCGGGATGGATGTCGTCAAGACCAATATTGAGAAGATTGGTGGTACGATCGATATTCTCTCCGAACGGGGAGTAGGAACGACATTCAAGATCAAGATCCCATTGACTCTGGCGATCATTCCAGCCCTCATGGTTGGCGAGTCGAGCCATTGCTTTGCTATTCCTCAAGCCAGCTTGGTTGAGCTTGTTCGTCTTGAGAAGGACGTTTCAACCGCTGCCATCGAGAATGTTCATTCGACCCCGGTCTATCGACTGCGGGGGGACCTGTTACCTCTCGTCTACCTGGACGAACAGCTCAAGATTGGCAAATTCGTCGAACGTGACGTGGTCAATATTGTTGTTCTCAAGGCTGAAGAATGTCTGTTCGGTCTTGTCGTCGGTGAAGTGAGAGACAGTATTGAGATTGTCGTGAAACCGCTCAGCAAACAGCTCAGCGGTATGCCTCAGTATGCCGGCGCGACAATTCTAGGAGATGGCCAGGTCTCGCTCATTCTTGATGTTACCGGGCTTGCTCGCCACGCTGGTGTCCTGAAAGATGTTCGCGAATCCGCCGCGGCGAATCGTCCTACGAGTGTTGAGGAAGTTGGGGCTAAGCCTGTATCTATTCTGGTGGCAGAGACAAGCTGTGCTACGCCTCTTGCCATGCAACTTCATGAAGTGGCTCGCATCGAAGAGACTCTCAAGTCGGACATTGAAGCGACAGGAACTCAAGAAGTTCTGCAATATCGCGGTGGTATCATGCCTCTCTTCAAAGTCGCTGATGCCATCGGGTGTGCCTATGGTGGCTACCCCGAGCACGAAGATGAATCTGACACCGTCTATCTCGTTGTCTACGAGATTGCTGGCCAAAGTGTGGGGCTTGTGGTTGATCGCATTATTGATGTCCTTGATGTCCAGATTGACCTGGACGAGGGCTGCAAACGCCCGGGAGTTCAAGGAGCAATCGTAGTCAATGATCAAGTTACTGAATTGCTTGATCTCGCGGAGATCGTCGAGATGTTGGCACCGAGTCTCTTGCAACCTAATCTCGATCTGTGTGAGGTCTGAGCATGACAAGTGAAAAGAAACAACTTTGCTCTTTCAAGGTCGATGACCTGCTTCTTGGTGTTGATGTCCTTGACGTCCAAGAAGTCATCCTGTTCCACGAGTCGACTCCTGTGCCATGCGCCCCAGATGTGGTTAGTGGTCTTATGAACTTGCGCGGAGAGATCGTCACCACATTAGACTTGCGCCAGCGACTACAGCGTCCCGCTCGTGAATCCGGTGAGCCGATGAACGTCGTTGTTCGTACCGATGGCGAGTTCTTCAGTCTGCTCGTCGATCAAATTGGTGACGTTGTCGAGGTTGTAGCCGAGGATTTTGAAAAGCCGCCGGAAACTCTGGATCCAGAGATGCGGGAGCTCATTATTGGCACCTATAAATTGGATGGTGAGTTACTCTTGGTTTTGGACAAAGACAAAGCCGCGAGCATTGACTAATGCGAACGAAGTGTTGGCATGAAGATCCAGGCCCACAGCAACGTCGAGTCAATGGAATTGGTTAGGTCCGAGGTGGACAGGAAGTTGAATCTCACTCATGTCAGCAATTAAGGTCTTACTCATTGATGACTCCATTGCCATGCGAAACTTGCTGCGCTCTGTCTTGTTTTCCGACAAGGAACTTCAAGTCTGTGGTGTGGCTGGGAATGGTCAAGAAGGTCTGGATAGAATTGACAAGCTGAAACCGGATGTGGTGATTCTTGACATAGAAATGCCAGTCATGAGTGGGCTTGAAGCACTTCCTGAGATTCGCAAACGCTGGCCGACTCTCCCTGTCATCATGTTCTCGAGCTTGACCGAAAAAGGGGCCAGGGAGACTTTTGAAGCTCTTACGCTTGGTGCCAACGATTGTCTATGCAAGCCGACAGGAAGTGAAAACGTCGTAGACACTCTCGCTTCGATCGGCAGAGAACTCATTCCCAAGATCAAAGCTCTTTATGGCCAGTCTGAAGCCAGTTCGAGGGGCTCCGGTGCCGGCATGAGAAGATCGTCGATTCGTGGCAACAGGCCGGCCCCGGCAGCCAAGAAACTGCGATCAGCCAAGCCCCAAGAGGTGCCTGTGCAGCTCAAGGATTCAGACTCGGCGACGTCACGAGCCCGTACGTCCACACCAATGGCGGCGAGAACACATGGGGAAAGATCGATGAAGAGCACCTGGGACGGTGCTGACATCGTCGCTATTTCAGCTTCAACAGGTGGCCCGAACGCTTTGCTCAAGGTGCTTCAAGCGCTTCCCGCAAGCTTCAATATCCCCATCGTTGTGACCCAACACATCCCTGCCAATTTTGCCAAGAAGCTAGTCGATCGATTTGGGCGAGAGTGCCCACTGACAGCGGTGGAAGTCGACCGGCCCCTGCCCCTGGTGCCGGGGAAGATGTACTTCCCTACCGGGGATCATCATTTGCTCATTCAGAGAAAAAGAGCCGCTATCATTGCACTTCCGAGTCAAGGAGAGCCTGAGAACTTCTGTAGGCCTGCTGCCGACCCAATGCTCCGAAGCGTCGTCGACGTATACGGCGGGAGGGTCCTGTCTGTTGTTCTGACTGGCATGGGGTGTGACGCCACCCAAGGCTCACTTCTCGTTAGCCAGCGCGGCGGCCAAGTCATCGCACAAGATGAAGCAACGAGTGTCGTTTGGGGCATGCCGGGATCTATTGTCAAGGCTGGTGGGGCCAACAAAGTGTTGCCCCTCGAAGTTATCGCCAACGAGATCATGATGGTTGTCAAGTCTCGTCCTGTGGGATCAAGAGCGTAGGATTACATACATGACGATCACGAGAGATGTCTTTGCGACTGTCAAGGGTTTCATTTTCGAAAAGACGGGCATGGTTCTGGATGACAGCAAGAACTACTTTATTGAGAGTCGTCTCAAGTCGATGTGCGTGGAGAAGGGATTCGCCGACGTTTCAGAGCTGATTCAGAATCTGATCAAACGACCGTTCTCCGAATTGGCGGATTGTGTCATTGACCAACTCATGGTCAATGAGACCTACTTCTTCCGGGACAACGCCCCATTCAAGGTTCTGCAGGAAAAAGTCATTCCTGAGGTCATGAAGAAAAATGCTGACACGAAGAATCTACGGATTTGGTGCGCCGCAGCATCAAGCGGCCAGGAGCCTTATAGCGTTTGCATGCTGGTGAAAGACAAGTTTCCTGCTCTAGCCAACTGGAACGTGCAATTCGATGCCACCGATATCTCACTGCAGATGATCGAGCGCTGCAAGAAAGGGAGGTATTCTGACGTGGAACTGAGGAGAGG
>JAJRYU010000705.1 GCA_024275615.1 Planctomycetota bacterium | reverse complement strand
GTCTACCAAAACAGCAACATCCAAGGGCAACCAGGCATTGGCGTTGGCGTTGTGGATGTGGATCCTCTTTTCGTTGACGTCGCCAATTCTGATTATCGCCTGCGTCCAAGCTCACCCATGATTGACGCTGGAACAATCAGTCCTGCATATACTCTGCCAGCTGCGGATGCTCGGGGTTTGCCCCGAGTTCGGGGAGGTGGTTTGGATATGGGAGCCTACGAATCTCAGAGTTTAGCCCATCATCCGTCCGCCAAGGGTAGGGTAGGAGAAAACGCTGGTGGCCCATTCGACGTTCTCAAAATGAATGGTAGTGCCGGTGATGTCATGCGGCGCATCGAAGTGCCCATTGGTTCATCGGCAACTCTGGAGATGGATCAGCCTTCCCATCTCACTGGCCCCTTGCAGTTTAGTATCTTTGGCATTTTGGGTGAAGCTAACTTTGATTCCGTCATCAACGTGCCTCTTGGCATTGGTGACATGATGTTTGCCCCAGCACCAATGATCCCCTTTCTTCATCCCAGCTTTTTCACCTTGGCTTCAACAGTGGGTCCATTGGGACTCTACGCTCCTATTTTCCCAGCCACGCCCACCCCCTGGAACTCAGGCGCGGGCCCAGGCATTCCCTTCCCGCTTTTGATCACCATCCAAGGTGTGCTTGAAGAAGCCCCAGGTGTCTTTGTGCCCACCAACGCTTTGATCTACGAAGTGAAATAGCACCGGCAAGAACCACGACGAGGCCAACACCCAAAGGAGTTGGCCTCTAATCTGTGTGTGCACCGCCATGGGCGTTACAAGACACGCGTTAGGTGCTTGTGCAGACCGGGAAGGGGTGGTGCCAAGAACCTGGTTCCTTGTGAGGTGCTCTATGGCTTGGGGTGATCAGTAATCCAAACCGAGTTTGAGAAGCTTCCGGCTGATCATTTGGCAGTACGGGTTCTTGTTCTTGTTGCGGCGATAGTAGTCTTGATGGCTTTCTTTTGCTTTCCAGAACGTCTCAGCTTTGGAAATCTCGGTGACGACAGGGTCGCTAAATGCGCCGGACTTGCCGATCTTCATTTTTGAGTCTTCGGCGATCTTCTTCTGTTCATCGTTGTGGTAGAAAATCACGGAGCGATACTGACTGCCCACGTCGGCACCTTGACGATTGAGTGTTGTTGGGTCATGGAGCTTCCAGAACCATCCGAGTAGCTCCCGGTATTGCACCTTGGCAGGATCAAAGTGGATTTGAACAACTTCAGCGTGACCGGTGGTGCCGGCGCAGACAGCCTCATAACTTGGATCGTTGACATGGCCGCCCATGAATCCTGACTCAAGCTTGGTGACGCCATCCACTTGCTGAAGCACGGCTTCGATACACCAATAGCAGCCGGCGCCAAAAGTGGCGATTTCGTCGTGGGATGTGAGGGAGTTCGTGGTCATGACTTCTTTTGTCACATTCTTGATGGTTTCGTTTCGATCTTCGGTTGTCATTTCGATGTTCTTGGAGCCGCAGGCGAAGAGACTGAAGCCAACCAAGAGAACGAGAAGGAGTGATGGTCTTGACATAGGTTTTCCAATCCGGCGTGATTCCCCAACATGATATCTGACAATCGGCATCATTGCACGTCTTGCCAAGCTGGAACCATGGCCAAATCGAAATGATTCGCTCAAATGGGGAAATGGCGTCGATAATGCGGATCTGAGTCAACGAGAGAGCTTGTTCATGAATCTCCAAAACTCTTGCCACCGTGCGTTTTGTTCGGGAGTTGAGAATTCTGGGAGTTTCGGTGCCCTTGCGAGAGTGAGTCTCGGGTCAACGAGCCAAAGGCTCGCCTCTCGGCGCACGTTGAGGGGAACATGACCTGAGAGATTTGGCTGACTGCGTTGTTGAGCCCGGTTAGCAATGTTGAGCGCTTGCTCCCATAGAGTGAGCTTGTCGGCGATTTCTTGTTGTCGATCGTTGCGCGTGTGAGTTTGGGATAGGCCAATAAGCGCAGCTACGGCGTCTCGTTCGATACTGCGATGAGGTGTGCGGAATCCGTCCGGCTGAAGGCCAGTGCGCCGACCGGTTCCCGCTAGAGTGGCTTCGTTCCAAGCGCGGCAGGCGGCCATGGCTTCGCCATTCCATGTGAGGAGACGCGCGCGGTCCATAGCCCCTCCAGGTGTTGCCACGTCCAAGGGACGGCTCGAGTTCATGAGCGTTTGCCACCTGGCAATGTGCTGGCGTAGACCAGTCAGAGGTGAGGGAGACTCCACGTCCTTGAGGATTTGCAGGGCCTCTTCGACTCGATTCTGCTCGGCCAAGGACCGAGCCAAAACTCCTCGGAGGCCTTCATGGCGTGGCGAATACACCAGACCTTGTCGCGCTTGTTGTTCGCAAGCAGGGAAATCTCCCAGGGCCAAGCTGGCGAAGGCAAGTGGTGCCCAGATTTCGACGCGCTTAGGAAAACTCTTGGCAGCTTGTTTGAAGAATTTCAGCTCGGTGTTTGGTGACAACTGCAGATAGAGAGCACTGAGAACATGATCAAAACTTGCGCGGGACGCATGTTTCGGTTCGAACAACACTGAGACGGCTTGGTCAATGGAAGCCGTCCTCAGCAGGAGGATGGTAAGATGCTCACGAGCAATAGAACTATCGGGTGCAATCGAAAGGGCAATCCACCCGTGACGCAGCGCCGTGGATAGGTCATCAGAAGAGACCGTTCCCGGATTTGATGAACGGTTGTGCATGCCGCCAGAGACAAGTGTAGCCAATTGGTGGTTGATCCAGAAATCGTCTGGGTGAGCCAAAAAACCGAGCCAAAGTGCTCGCCTGGCCGCGCCGTATTCTCTCATTCGTTGCAGGCTGGTTGCTAACAGGAAAATGCTTTGAGCGTCTCGAGTTTCGATGCCAGGCTCGTCCACCATGGACTTGAGCTTTTCCCTGTTCTTGCTCAACGCCAAAGATCTCAGCCGGCGGCGCCATGGATCAGGATCCAACAATTGAGCTGTGCCAATGAGAGGGCGCCAAGATACTGCCGGTTGATTGGTTTGAGTAAGACTTGATGATGGTCCAGCGAGCCTTTCGCGCGCGGCCCAGTCGTCGATTGCTGCGACGATCTTATTGCGCAGAAGATCGTTCTCTTTGTCGAGTATCAAAGAAGCGGATTGGGGACCTTGTTGGCTCATGTCGACGCCGAATTCACGGAAAGCCCTGGCGTATTCGTCGCGTGCTGCCCCTGGATCGTCGATGGGCAATTGCCGGATTCTATCCAGTGATTGAGCAAACGAAAGTGCTTTTGATCTTGCTTTTTCCGCCGCCAAAATGCGGACTCGCCGACGATCCAAACGAGCAGCAAGAAGCGAAAGTTCTACTTTCAGCTTTTCCGGCGCATTTGTGTCCTTGATGACCTGCCTTGCTCGCTCAAGGGCTTCGTTCATCGCCGCCCATGATTGCTCCAAGGAGCGTTCGCGGGCGGTGTTGACCGCAGCGTTGAAATCAGTTCGGATCTCGGCTTCAGAAATCTGCTTCTTGGCGACTTCGTGACGCCAGAGCGCAACACCTGTGACGAGTACTGAGAGAATGACGGCCCCAAGAATCATAGTGAGGCGACGAGCTTTCCTTTCTTCAATGAATTTGTGCTCGGCTGCATCGACTTGCACGCGCGCCTGGTGTCGGCCTTCTTCCAACTCATGGATATAGTGGGCAACTGCATCGGCAACGACAAAAGCGTTACGAGG
>JAJRYU010000704.1 GCA_024275615.1 Planctomycetota bacterium | reverse complement strand
TCAAGCCGTCGCCATCAAGGTCGGCGACGCTTTGACTTGCATCAGAAGGCGTGTTCGGCCAGGTGAGTGATACGGACGACAAAACCACGCCGTTAGCTCCGGATCTCACAGTGATCTTCTTCGAACCATACACGGGTGGCAGAGACTCTGTGATCATGAAATCTCGAAAACCATCGCCATCGACGTCATCGAGTACCGTGGAGGATTCTCCCAGGAGTGATCCCGGACCTGGGCCAAAGGTCGTGTACACAGCATTTCCGCTCACAAGGTCATAAACACCAAAGTAGCCACTCGCAGGACTACCAGCCTGGATGGAATTGGGTGCTGTAACCAAGATCTCCGGCAATACGCTGCCGCTGATGTCATCCAGAAAATGCGCGGACTTGGCAAATCCGGATACCGCTGGATTCGCAAGCGAGTAAATCGGGGCTCCGCTTCCGCCAGAAAATACATGCACGATACCCTGGGTGGGAGTCTGGCCGGCGATACTCGAGCAGGTGAGTATCTCTTCTTTGCCGTCGCCATCGATGTCCTTCATTTCGAGGGCGTAGCCAAAGAGATCAAAGCTTCCGTTTGGTGCTGCTGGAATGACGGCTAGCAACGTATTCGTAGTTGGGTCAACAATGTCGAGACGTTGAGCCGTGCCCTTGCTGGTGACAATGATCAGGTTCACAGTGCCATCGCCATTGTAATCTCCTGAAGCCAGTCGATAGCCATAGAAGGCGTTGGTCGTTCCACCCCAATAGGTCGCTATCACTGTTGCCGTGGCACTGGAGATGAGGCGCACACTGCCGAATTGTGTCGCTGTTGGATTGACTTCTTGGAAATTGGCGACCGCGTAGTCTTCGACGCCGTCGCCATCGATGTCGCCCAAAGCGGCCGTTTGCAAGCCCGAGATGCCAACGGGAGGGGTCGAAAGTGGATCGAAGGGGGCCTGACCGAAACAGGCGACTTGCAGCGAGGCAACAACAAAAATCAAGAGCGCATTTTGCACGACTAAACCTCCTGTGGACTTGCTGGGGTGTGATCTTCTTCCGATGCAAACCGCAATAAACATGCCGATTATTGTAGTCTTTGGCGCTTTAGCATGGGGCAGACCGACCCAAGACAGCCAACCTTGTGCGATGTTTGCCCTTGCTGCACCCAGGGTCCAAATTGCCAGTGCTCGAAAAATCGCGAATTCTGGAACTTACTGCGAAAGCGCGGCTAGTTCCATGCGATTACTGTGTTGGACACTCTCGCTTGTGATCGAGTTCGCTCACAATCGCCGAATAGATGTCTCGAGACGACAGGAGCGTAGATGACTAAACGAGTAGGTTACACTAGAAGTTCGTGCCGCCGCACGACCGACGTATTTTGGTTCACGTCCCGTCGAGAGAGATAGAAAAGGAGAGAACACATGTTTGGATTTCTTGGATCTTGCCGTGACGTTAGGTGGTTCTCGGCCGTAAACGCGGTTCTCCTAATTGTCCTCATCGCCGCTCCTCTAATCACTGCCCAGAAGAAGCACGGATCCAAGGGACAGGACATTGAGAAGCTTGATCTGCGGATCCTCTATGTCGGAGAATTGAATACTCCGAGATCAAAAGCGTTCATCGAGTTTTTTAAGAAACAGGCCAAGGACGTGAAATCAGCCGCGCTTGACGGGAGTGCAGTCAAGATCGCCAGGGATGCGGATGTTGTCGTGCTCGATTGGGCCCAAGGTGGCGAAGCCGCAGAGATGAGACCCATCGGTGATCGATTGACGTGGACCAAGCCGACGGTGCTCATTGGATCTTCCGGCCTTAACTTGTCGATTGGTTGGCATCTCCGTGGGGGCTTTGGCTGAACATGTCTTCATCCTTTCGCGTACGGGATACGCGACAACGACATCGTCAATACACCTTACGAACTTGAGACGACTAGCAATGTGAGCCTCAAGACTCCGAAGGCTTGGACTTACGCGTGGCGCGAGAACAAAATCACCACCGCAGAAGTGGCCGCCGTTTCCCTAACGGACAAGTACAAAAAGCCTGGCCAGAGTTTTCCTGGCTGGTGCGTCTATGCGAGCACCTTGCGGCAATCACCGGAGATCGAGATTCTCTGCGGCGGGATCAACGACAAGGAGTGCGACGCCGCCGCGATTTTTCGGCAGGGGAACTTGTTGCACTTTGGTTTCCAACCAGACCCAAGCAAGTTAAACGCTTTCGGACGAGGTCTTCTGCTCAACTCCATCGTCTATATTGCGCGTTTCACAGAGGATCGTCCCATCGCGGAAACCCCTTCCATTTGGTCGGGGGACACGATTCCACCAAGTCGATCGAGTCTGAAAAGATACCAGCACGCCACGATCCCGAAAGACCCGTCTGCCCGCGAGATTTGGTTGAAGGAGAACCGAGGCAAACTGGCGCCAGACAAGAACAACAAACTTGTGCCTGATGCCGACTTGCAGAAATTGGGCGTCGACAATGACGACACCTTACGGTTTTTCAGCGTGGCGATCGGGGCACTTTCCGGTGAACTCGATCTTGAGGCGAGGCGGGTGTTGAACCGCTACGCGCCTTCGGGGCCTGGAGCTCGTGGCTCCAAAGCGGCATGGCAAGCATTTTGGCAGGAGAACGGCCCCTACTTGTTCTTCAGCGACTCTTCCGGCTACCGCTGGTACTTGGATCCTTTAGCCAAGTCTCGCGGTGTGCCCACCGCTGAACTACGGGGTTCAGCCCGGGCTACCCTCAAAGGCAACCCAACAAAGTACGAAAGGAAAACGAAAAAATGATTCCTTTCGTCGCCAAAACGATGGGGGAGAAATGAGGTTGCTATTTCTTGGCCTCGACAGCTTTGCCTTCGCCCTTGGTGATGACATACCATGTGCCTGCTTGCGGAACCTTCAGTGATTCCGATTGCTTTCCCGGCCAATGTACTGTCATGCTTTGCAAGCTTTCACCATGGGGTAGCGCCAGATGGACGAAGTGATCGCTTTGACATTGATAGCTGCCACCACCAGCAATCTCGCGCATTGTCTTCTTGCCACTTTTGGTCTCGAATATGACCTTCGCGCCGATACCCGCCGGGTTCATGGGATTGAGTGTTTTCAGATGGAATCCCCACCACTTGCCAACCTGTCGGCATTCGTTCTTGAGCACCTGCGGGTAGCCGTCATTGTTGGTTATGACGACGTCGATTCTGCCATCAGAATCAAAGTCGGCGCAAGCAAGGCTGCGTGAGACAAGAAATCGCGAAGTGGCCACGCCCGCTTCCAGAGCGTGATCAACAAATTGTAGCTCACTCTTGGCAATGTAGATTTGGTTGGGCTGAGCGTAAGATGTGCCCAGGTTCACGTCGCCGCTGGCCTGAGGGTAGACATGACCTGAGGCTACAAAAATGTCTTGGAGGCCATCACAATTGAAATCATGAATGCCGATGCCCCAAGAGAGATAAGGGAAACTTGCTTCGCCACCAAGCCCAACTTGCGAACTACGGTCATCGAAGTACATGTTCGCTTTGTCGCCGGCATTCAAGTAAAGCGTATTGGTGTCGTGAGAGAAGTTAGTCACAAATAAGTCTGGCATCAGATCGGCATTGAGATCGCTGGCTGCTACGCCCATGCCGGCCTGATCTTGACCATCGACGTTACGCGCTGTTTGCCATTCTTGACTCACTTCCTTGAAAAGCCCAGATCCTTGATTCTCAAAGAGGAGATTGGGGCGGGAGTCCACGGCCACATAGACATCAACGTCACCGTCTTGATCCAGATCACTGGTGACGACTCCCAGGGAATAGGCGCCATGTGCTACCCCTTTCGAGTTTTTTGGCACGAATCCAAACTTCTCAGTGCTGTCAATATATTTGCCATCTTTCAGTTCATAGAAGATGTCGTAGGCTTCCGGCAAACCTCTGGGCCCACAGCAGACTCGCAGTTTGCGCCATTCGCAGGGCAGACCTTGATTGGGTGGATTCTCGCTGTCAAAGGTCAC
>JAJRYU010000703.1 GCA_024275615.1 Planctomycetota bacterium | reverse complement strand
TCCTCGTCAGAAAGCCACCGGCGTGCAGAAAAAGAGAACTCCATGTGGTTGCGATAGCCGTACTTGTTCTCTGGCGCTACCGGATCTGGTATGACAACCTCGTTAAGCCCTTGAGCTGCAAAAGCATCGGCGATGATTTGTTTCTTGAAGCCGAGTTGGCTGACGTAATCCATTGTCTGCCAACTGCAACCTCCGCAAGTAGCGGCAACATCACAAGGCGCCTCAACAAGCGCTTCTCCCCGCGCCTCCACGGCCGCCAAACAGCCTTGGGCAAAACTAATCTTCTTCTTGCGACGTCGTCGGGCCATCGTTTCGTCATCCTGGGCAATGAAAACATGTAAGCTGCAGAGTTTTAGTCGGATTGTAGATCGTCGTGCCAACTTCGATTGTCAATTTGTATGGTAGCCATCCCCTCCTTGACATCATCTGTCGGCGTGGCGCTGGATTCAACATGGGCTTGCATGATCATCTCTCGGTTGGCAGCCCACCAAGCGTGGGCCAATCGTTCGTGCCAAGTCACTCCGGAATGCTTGAGGCGCAATCTGAACTCGGACGCCGACTGGACTCGGTCAGCGGGATCCTTAGCCAAACAGTCCATCAGCAGCGTTTCCAACCCCTGCGGCACCATGCTGCCGAGATCTGCGCTCGGACGAACCGGTTGCCTGTAGAGATGTTTGTCCAACACGTCCATAACCGTACTACCATCAAAAACTGGATGTCCGACGAGCAAGAAATAGCCGATGGCGGCAACGCAATAGAGGTCACTTCTGGCATCGGCCGCCTTGGGCGAGCGGATCACCTCGGGGGCCAAATAGCCAGGAGTCCCGGAAAGAGCATCATTCTTGGTGAGCGCGAGGCTGCCTGGATCAAGTTCTTTGACCAAGCCGAAGTCTAGTACCTTAACCACATCCGGCATACCACCACGCTCACAGAGGATGATGTTCGCAGGCTTGATGTCACGATGAACGAGCCCATGTTCATGGGCTTCTTCAAGCGATGCACAAATCTGATCAAGAATTCTGACCACCCGACCCGGAGGGCACGGGCCGAAACGTGACACCAGTGACTGAAGATCAAGCCCTTCCAAGTATTCCATGACGTAATAGAAGACACCATCGGGTGTGTGCCCGTAGTCATAAATGGAAATCGTATTCGGGTGAGAAAGTTGACTGGTGAGCTGCACTTCTCTTTCGAATCGAAGCCGGTCGTCTTTCGAGGTGTGGACTGACTCCATAACTTTTAGCGCGGTTGGCCGTTTCAGGAGCGCGTGTCGCGCCAAATAAACCTGACCCATTCCTCCAGAACCAATTTTCTTCTCCAGAGTGTATTGCCCCAATTGTCGAGACCGTTCAACACGACGGCGTAATCGGGAAACGAGGACTGAACCGAATGACACAACAGCAAGGCTAAGAACAACAAGGCCGATTGCACCCGCCAGTACCCAACGAATAAACGTCATACCTGCGTAGGCTTCTTCGTGATCAATCTCGGCAGCCAAGCCCATGCCATACTTGGGCAACCAGCTCCAAGCGCCAACGACCATTACCCCGCGATAATCTTGGTATCCGTTGACGTCAATTCCCTTCCTCGCTGTTGGATTGAGTGCTCCGGCTTGGATTCCCTTGACGAGCCTAGTGGCGTCACATTCAACCCCGTCGGTTGATGTCTCACCGACAGTTAGGTCACATTGGGGATTCTTAACCTTGATTCCCAAGACGCTGCTTTCTCCTTCGCTCAAGAGTCCGAAACGGACAAGGTCGTTCTCGAAACGGCTCATGGACAACATCGTTCCGGCACGATCCAAAAGGTATGCCTCACCACTGTCGCCCAGCCTAGCTCCCTGCAAGACTCCCGAAAAACGCCCGCGTGGATCAACACGCAGACCCAAAACCGCAAAGACATTGTCGTTGTCGTCGCGGATCGGGGCCATGGCAAACATCGTGGCGATCATGTGATTCGACCGTCCAACAAATTGACCGGTGTATTCCGATAGAAAAGGGCGAGAGACGATCGCCTTACCAGAGAGTGCGAAGGAAAAAGCGTCCGTTCGATCTGCCGGAGTCTTACTGCCGATGAGGGCGGGATTACTCGACGCCACAGTGATTCCGTTGTCGCCAATCACGACGAAATGCCCAGTCCCATAGCGGCTGGAGACACCAGCTAGCATATCTTTTACCCGTTGGAACTCATCGGACTTCTGGATCGCTTCGGAGCTCGCCATTCTCTCATAAAGGGCCACAAGTTTCTGGCAATCCTTTCGTACATCAACTTGACTCGCTGCCAGCGCTACGGCGTCTTCCCGCGACTCGAGCCAAATGCGCAATCCAGTCTCGGTAG
>JAJRYU010000702.1 GCA_024275615.1 Planctomycetota bacterium | reverse complement strand
GATGATCCATGCTCTCGCCGTCGATGGGCGTGAAACTGTCTATCGCACATTGGTCAAGCCAGACCAGTCCATCACCACAGCAGATCGACGCTTGCTGAATGCATTGCCCAGCACGAAGAACTTTGCGCTTCAACGCGACATTCAATTCATCGACACGGGCAAGACCGCCGTCATCGACAAAGCGGGTGGAAGCAAAGTCGAGACTTTTGATTCTCTTGCCGATGTCTTCGCCTTCTTTCAGACTGCTGGCAAAAATTCTGACCTCACCCGTTTCTCATTCCTCATGGGCTGGCCGGATTTGAAGACCGAAGAGAAGCAGAAACTCTACAGCGAAAATGCCTGTCATGAACTTCACTTTTTTCTCCACGAAAAGGACCCGCAGTTCTTTGAGAGCACGATTCGCCCCTTCCTGGAGAACAAGGCAGACAAGACATTCTTGGATCATTGGCTTTTGGATGAAGATCTTGGCGGATATCTCGAATCTTGGTCTTTTTCACAACTAAACCTGGTCGAGAAGATTCTGCTGCTCAAGAAGACGGCAAGAGACACAACCACAGCCACACGTTTCGTTGCAGATTTGCTTGAGCTGAGGCCTCAGACCGGACAGGCCCTTGGCGCCATGTTCGACTTGGCCTTGGCCAATGCTGCCCTTGAACTTAGAAAACACCGTTTTGATGCCAAGACCTCCTTGGACGCAAACCGCAAGAGTTTCCCAAAACCGAAACGTTCTCTGGCAGAGAACGCCGACGGGTTGGCCCCCCAGGAAGACTCCTTGGATGCGGATTTTGAGCGGAAAGAGCTAGCGAAATCAAAAGACGAGAAAAGGTGGAAGAAAAGCAACCAGCGCAACAAGGACAAGAGCCTTCGTGCGTTTCGACGAGGCCTTTACCGAGCCCCAGAGCGAACCCGACGTTTCGCCGAGCACAACTACTTTCATCGGACCATTCACACAACATCAGCGACGATGATCGGCGTCAACGCGTTCTGGCGCGATTATGCCTCGGCGCCAAATAACTCCACTTTCGTTTCAACCAACTTCCATTTGGCGACGGGTTCTTTTGCCGAGATGCTCTTCGCGTTGAGTGTTCTGGACCTTCCCTTCCAACCAAAAGCCCATGAAACCGAAACGCGAGGGAATCGCGCGACGATACGGGCTAAGAGCCCTTTGATCCTGCTCCGCCAGGAAATCAAGGAAGTCCCGTCTGTCGAACCCACGAGTTCCGTCCTTCTCAGCGAGTCGTTTTTTCGCGCCGATGACCCGACCTATTTCGCTAACCGTGAACGCCGCGACAAGTACGTCACCGAGGAGTTTCTTGCTGGCGTCGTCTATGGCTGCCGCGTCGTGGTCACCAACCCAAGTTCCGCAACGTTAAGGCTCAATATTCTGACCCAGATTCCTGAGGGTTCCATACCCCTAAAATCCGGGCGTGTGACCATGAGCAAACAACTTACTCTTGCCAGCTATCGTACTCACAGCGAGGTTTACTATTTCTACTTCCCTCAAGTTGGCGAATATGACCACTATTCGATCCACGCGACCAAGAAAGACAAGGCGTTGGCATCGGCCCCATCATCAAGGATGCGAGTTGTACGGAAACTCAGCAAGAAAGACACGTCGTCTTGGAACTATGTGTCACAAAATGGCAGCAAGGAAGAGGTGACACAGTTTCTTGAGCGGTCAAACTTGATGCGCATCGACCTCAGGAAAATAGCCTGGCGCCTTCGTGACCCATCCTTCTTTTCGACAGTCCTTGCCTACCTTCGGAGCCGTCACGTCTATAGACAATCGCTTTGGGCTTACAGCTTTGTCCACGGGGATTCGGCTGCCATGGGCGAGTATTTGAGCCGCGACAAAAGGTTCCTGAGCCATTGTGGCGCATATCTTGACTCGCCTC
>JAJRYU010000701.1 GCA_024275615.1 Planctomycetota bacterium | reverse complement strand
TCACGCCAGGCGAGACGATGATCCATGGTCTACCAACCTGCGACGATGTGCGCTATCTCGTTGACGGCTTGGTCACTCTCGGTTTCGATCTTGAGTGGCAAGACTCAGCCCAAGGTCTAGTGCGAGTACGAGGCGGCATTCCCCAAGGAAACGCTGACAAGGAAGCAAGACGGGTCTATTGCGGCAATGCAGGCACGGCCCTTCGTTTCCTCACATCTGTTGCTGCCTTGGTGCCTGGGAATTGGGTCATTGACGGCGACCATCACATGCGCACACGTCCCATCGCCCCTCTCATCGATGCTTGGCAATCCTTAGGCCTTGACCTGGAGGCTAGAGGAGGTTGTCCTCCTGTCACACTTCAGGGTGGCCTAAGAAAGGGAGGTCAAGTCACTCTTGACGCGGCGCTCAGCAGCCAATTTCTCTCATCTCTCCTTCTTGTGGCGCCTCACCTCTCCGATGGTCTGACGATTGAGGTCGCCACGCAGCCGACCTCCGCCGGGTACGTTCGTTTGACAAGGGAAGTTCTGGCCCGATTCGGTCACCGGATAGAACAAGGGGAGTCGCTCATCCGCGTGAACCATGAAGTAGGAAGCTCTCCCGCACGCTATGAGATCGAGGGATGCTGGAGTTCTGCTGGATTTTTCCTCGTCTTGGCAGAACTTACCGGCAGTCAATTCGACGGCCTGAACCTCAGGGATGACTCATTTCAAAGCGACCGGGCGCTGGCAAATAAAATTGCCCTGATGCGCCAAGAAGGCGACATCGAAATCGACGTCGCCGATACGCCTGACCAGCTCATGAATCTCGCGATCTTAGCGGCGAAACGTCCAGGCAGGACGAGATTTGTTGGCGCAGCGAATCTGAGAATAAAAGAATGTAATCGACTCCTTGTCACCTGCCGCGAACTAAGGCGTGCGGGAATATCTTGTCAAGAGCATGAAGACGGCATCGAAGTCGGCGACGTTGAATCGTCGCCCAAGAACATTCTCTTCGATCCCGAAGATGATCACCGTCTAGCTATGGCTTTCACGGCCATCGGCCTCATGCGCCCGGACTGCTGGATGAAGACGCCAAGTTGCGTCAGCAAGAGTTTTCCGACGTTCTTCGACGAAATCGCCAAGCTTTCAACCAAACGCTGCCCTCTTGTCATCATCGGCATGAGAGCGGCAGGAAAAACGACTTTGGCGCAAGAGCTTTCCCAACGCCTGTCCTTGCCGCATTGGGATAGTGACCGTGTTTTTGTCGAACAACACGGCCCCATCTCTGATTTCGTCGCGAAATCAGGTTGGCATGAATTCCGACGGCTCGAAACTTCGATCTGCCGCAAACTTATGAAACAAGATGGCATCATCTCCTTGGGCGGCGGAGCCCTGGAGGATCCTCTTCTTGCGGACCTGATCTCTAAGAGCGCTGTTGTTGTTTGGATTGACGAAGACGTGGAGATCATCCGCGAACGACTGGCCCAGAATCAAGCCGATCGTCCCCCTCTCATTTCCTCCTCAAGTACCGAAGAGTTGGAGACTGTGCTTCAAGCGCGACGCCCTACTTTTGAACAACTACAGGACTTGAGAATCGCTCCGAACCTCTCGTTAGGTGAACAAGTGAATGAGGTCATGGACTTTCTGAAGGATCAATATTCCTGGCCCGCCGCCGGCAATCAGTGAATCAACTTCTCACTCATTGGAGCTCGATCTTGTTCCCAAGGACATTCGCAAAGAGAAGCAAACAACACCTGCTAATGACGCTTGCTGGCTGCCTCATGAGTCTGTTGGGAACTGGCTGTCAATCCACGGATCAATCGCCATCAACGAAGGAGGCGGTGCCGCATGAGAGACCCTACGTCTTGATTCTGGGCACCGCACAAGACGGCGGTTTACCGCAGATTGGCTGCCAAGAACCGTGCTGCATCCGCGCTCAGCAAGATCTCACGGCACGACTTTTTGTGACGTCTCTGCTTCTTGCTGATCCCCTGAGCGGAAAAAGGTGGCTCATTGACGCCAGCCCAGATATTCGTGAGCAAACAGCTCTGGCCCATGGTCACCCTGCTTCTCGCCAAGAAACCGGCCCTCGGCCGCCGCTGTTCGAGGGAGTCTTCCTCACCCATGCGCACATGGGTCACTATTCCGGACTCATGCACTTGGGACGAGAGGCGTATGGTGCACACAACTTACCGGTCTACGCCACCAAGTCCATGGAGCAGTTCTTGACCGACAACGGGCCCTGGAGCCTCCTGGTCGAATCAAATGCAATTCAGATCCGCTCTTTTCAACCTGACACTCCGATCGACTTGGGTGCCGACCTCAAGGTGACACCCCTCGTTGTCCCACACCGTGATGAATTCAGTGATACTTGTGCCTTCGTCATCAAAGGGCCAGACAAATCACTGCTTTACCTGCCAGACATCGACAAGTGGGACAGATGGAAAACAGCGATTGAAGATGTCCTCAAGAATGTCGATTACGCACTCATCGACGGGACTTTCTTTGCGGAAGGTGAGATCCCTGGTCGAACGATGGCGGAGATTCCGCACCCCTTCATTACCGAATCCCTCAGGCGTTTCGCCAAACTGGATTCGTCTCAACGAACGAAGATCTACTTCACTCATTTCAATCACACGAACCCCACCGTGATCAACGGAAGCTCAGCTCACCAAGCTGTGAAGTCCGCAGGTATGCACATCGCAAGAAAAGGCATGGTCTTCGATTTGTAGACAAGAGTAAGAAATTCACTGGCGAATCATGAAATCCACAAAGTCAGAACGAAAACTGTTGCTTCTCGGTCTCACCGTGACTCTAACCTGGTCGGCTCTTGATCCCCACGACTGGATGACGTGGTGGCTGGAAATCGCTCCCGTGTTTTTGGGACTCCCTCTGCTCTTTCTCACTTGCAAGAGATTTCCGTTAAGCCCACTTTTGTATCGCTTGCTGTTTTTTCATGCAGTTATCCTCATCGTCGGCGGCAAATACAACTACGCCGAGGTACCGATCGGATTCTGGTTCCAGGACGCCCTCGGGCTTGCCCGCAATCACTACGACCGCCTCGGACATTTCGTTCAGGGTTTTGTCCCTGCCATCCTCGCGCGGGAAGTACTTCTGCGCACCAGTCCACTGACTAGAGGCAAGTGGCTCTTCACCCTTGTGGTCGCACTCTGCTTGGCTTTTAGCGCAACTTATGAAATCTTCGAATGGTGGTCCGCTGCGCTTGGAGGAGAATCAGCAGAGGCTTTCTTGGGAACTCAAGGAGATGTTTGGGACGCTCAATGGGACATGCTTCTGGCCTTCATTGGGGCGATCTCCGCGCTACTCATTTTGCCACGTGTCCACGACAGGAGCTTGTCTGGAGTCGTCTCATGATCTTTGCTTGGTGATCATGGCCAAAAGCATCAGGACAGGGCTTGATTCATACGAACGCAAAAATCATCGAAGCCCTTTGGTGATAGACCTTCCACATTATGAAGGGCGAGGGCTCGAAAGTTCTTCATACCGGTCGGCATGAACACAGCCTTGTGCCAGAATTGCAACGCCATTTTTCGAAAGACAGTTTGCTCAACCAACTTGTTGGTACCAAACGTTTGCAGCAAGATTGCCGACTTGTTTGCCAATAGTCCTTGTGGTGAACCACCTTCAGCTTGATGGATGGCGACCCCTTGAACCAAGATACGATCGATCCAGCCCTTCAGAATCGCTGGGACGCTGAACCACCAGACCGGGTGCAAGAAAATGAGAACCTCCGCCCACAGAACATCTTGGCAGTAGCGATAAGCAAGAGGGTCTTGCTCTTTCTTGGGAGGCAAGGCGAATGGTTCCCCTGACTCTAGACGTAAGACCGGATCGAAACCATCAGAAAGGAGATCATGAACGCGACAGAGATCTTCGTTAGCTTCGATTTGCGCGATGGCAGCATCTCTTAGAGCACAACCTAAGCCCTCTGACCGGCCATGGCCAAACACCAAGAGATAACGCCTTTTCTTAGACTCCTGACTCATCCTCTACCACCACAATCTCGTAAACAAGGCGGGCCAAAGGATACTCCCGTCACCCCTCTGAAAGCGCGCGGGGAAAGAGGATGTTGTTCTCAAGATGGATATGTTGATGTAAGGCTTGCTCCAGCGCCTCCAAACCATGCCACAATGCCCGCCAGGTATTGCATGCTTCGGCCGGGACTTCAAAATCACGAGTCAGCTCACGGATTTTGCGAAGTGCTTCGCCGGCGGCGACGTGTTCATCCTCCATGATGGAGATGGGACCATCGGCCATCATTCCGTCACCAGCGATGACCATAGGAAACAGGACTTCTTCTTCTTTCAGAAGATGCTGATCCAACTCGGCGCACAACCAACTGACCACCTTGAATAACTCATGAAGCCTTTTGGGGTCTTTCTCACCATGAACCAAGTTGACTTTCTTGGCCATCTCAATGAGCCTTGGCATCTCTTCTTTTAGAGGTTCATGAAATGTCACGAGGATGTGGCGAATAAGATCTGGCAATGGGGCCTTGTCCCATCGCTCATCAGGGAAATCTGAATCGCTCAGTTCTTGTTTGATTTCCGCTAAGATTTTGTCGACATCGACCGCACTCTTGTTGCAAGCGTCCCTGAGCGGGATTCCGCCGCCACAACAAAAATCGATTCCGTGGCGATGGAAGACCCGTGTCGCTAGGGGATACTTCGTGGCAATTTCGCCAACAGCTTGATCTGCGTCATAACTCATGAAACTCTCCTCTTACAGTGTCAACAAGTTTAGGATGAGCGGGGGTTGAACCCAATGCGGGAATGCTCAGTTCTTTCCATTCGCCTCGGACAATTTGTCGCGCCGTTGTGGCCCCGACCTACCTCCTCGAGAGGAATCAACATTATTGAGTGACAAGGCCTTGAGGAGAGCCACAAGTGCTTTCACATCGCCCTCATCAAGTTGAAGCGGACGGATCCTCCGGTCGAGCAACGGATCATTCTTGTTGCCACCTTGATTGTAAAACTCAACAACTTCCAGGAGAGTTTTCTTGCTGCCATCATGCATGTACGGTGCAGTCTTGGTAAGTCCACGCAGAGACGGAGTCTTGAAGGCACGCAATTGGGACTTGTCGTGAGTGATTTCCCCTCGACCTGGGTCCATGGGTTCTTGGCTGAAGGAAATCCCTGTATTGTGAAACGACTCGTCCGAGAATTTGAATCCCGTGTGGCACTGCCAACAGCCTCCTCGACTTTCAAAGACCCACAGGCCCCGTCGTTCGAGGGTTGTGAGGGCGCTAGAATCACCGCCATGAAAACGATCGACTGGAGAGTCGCCAAGTACAAGAGTACGTAGAAATGAAGCCAGGGCATGGGCTAGGTTCTCCTTGGATATCGCACTGGCCTGGCTTTCAATTCCAGTCTTTCTCGCCTTGCGAAACAGCCCTTCGTAGTCTGGAGTCGCTTTCAAAGCTGCAAGAGCTCCCGGAAGAGTGTGCCCCAATTCAAGGGGATTACTAATGGGCTCCAACACCTGTTCCTCCAGGGTTGCCGCTCTACCGTCCCAGAAACTGCGCCCGCCGAAGCCCCGATTAAAGATCGAAGGCGTGTTCCGCGTCCCCATCTTGCCGCCAATTCCGACAGCAAGAATTTCGGCCGATGCAAACCCCTTCATCGGCCGATGGCAACTGGCACACGCAACAGACTTGTCTTTCGAAAGGATTGGATCGAAGAAAAGCCGGCGGCCCAATTGCACGACATCAGCGTCAAGGGGTCGATTGGCGGAAATTGGGCGCCTTTCGGTAAAAAAATCGGGGAGTTCAATCGGTAGGACCGCAGGAAGCGAATCTGCCGCCAAATCCGGGGCATGCTGGCCGAATACGCCCACTCCCAGGAAGACAAAAACGCCTAATCCAAGCGAAAATTTGTTCATTTTACGGTCCTCTGGGAAGTCTTACGCTTCACATGATACAGTTTTGCAGGATCCACGGGATCGACATAGTACTGATGATTTTGTTGAGGAAAGTCCGCTGATTCTTAAGACAGATGCAATCGACATGATCTGCTCACCATTCGAGCTCCTTTGCCGGCTTCAACCGCCGGCGGGATTGAAAGTTGTGGAGCTGGGTTGTGGCGACGCCGAAATGACTCTGGCTATCGCCGCCCAATTCCCTGACGCCAACATCATGGCCTTCGAGGTTGATCGTGTTCAACACGAAAGAAACTTGGAGCTCCCGGAAACTGACAACGTCAAGTTCCATCTAGCGGGAGCGGAACGTATCCCACTGAGTGCTGGCACCGTCGACATGGTGATGATGTTCAAGTCGCTTCACCACGTCCCGATCAATATGATGGGCCAGGCCTTGAGGGAGGTTCACCGCATTCTCAAGCCAGGCGGGTGTGCACATATATCCGAGCCCGTTTTTCAAGGTGACTTCAACGACGTCTTGCGTATTTTTCACGATGAAGAGCACGTACGCCGTGAGGCATTCAAGAACCTGAAGTCAGCAGTTAAGACCGGCATGTTTGAACTTGTGTCAGAAGAGTTTCACCTATCGCCTTTGTCATTCAAAGACTTTGCTGAATTCGAAGAACAGATTATCAACGTGACGCACACAGATCACAAGTTGGACTCAGAAACAACTGAGCGTGTCAAAGCGCAATTCGAGAGCCATCTAGGGGACAAAGGCGTTCAGTTTCACCAACCCATTCGTGTCGACATTCTTAGAAAGCATGCTGACGCTTAGCAGGGTTTCTGAAGTCAAAAAACGAGCCACGCGCGATCATCGATCGTGAGTGGCACGAGACCACGCGTTCAAGCGCTGCGCTTACCCTTGATGGTCCCAGGATGGCAAATAGCGCGAGTTGGATGTTCTGCTTTTGATCATGTGGAAAACCATCCACATTCCCAGTGCCACGCCTCCCCGTAGAAGCGAAAATGTGACACCTGCTTTTCGTTCATCCTCACAGTCAGCCTCATCATCGTCTATGCTACCCTCAATGAGTTAGAAAAACCCCATGAGCAAAGACGACAGACACACCACTCCCAACGATTGGAATGATCGAATCGCAAGGTCGAAACGCGGTTTATTTGAACGGATTTGGTTTCTGGAAAGCACAGTTTAGCGGCGGATCGAGTCATTGTCAGAGCTGTTTGGAGGACGTCAGAATGAAGAACAGCGCAACGATCTGGGCCTTACTCCTACTGGCACTTGGCACGGGCATCACGGTTCTTATTCTGTTCGCCGATGCTGACGATGGTGGGCAGTTGTCCTCAAGTAGCCCCAACGGATTACAGGACCGGGAAGCGGGGAGGACTGGTCTACCCCGGCGACATGCCGACGAGTTTGAGATTACTGGGCACCCCAACTCTTCTACACCGGAAACACGCCAGCCTTCAGACGACGCCGCAGGCGAGGCGCTCCTTGTTCGAGTTATCATGGGACCAGAACAAACGCCGGTTCCAAACGCTCTTGTTCATTGCAATCGAGCAGGGGAACGCACTCTTAGCAAACTTCGTTCTCGCTATGAATTCGACGCCGTCCGCAAGCGCAGCATCTGCAGTGTCACGGACGAGGAAGGACGCGTAACTTTCCCCCTTTCTTCCTGGCGACGAGGCGTCGTCATTACCGCGCCAGGATTCTGGGGAATATCCGTGATCGAACCTGGGCAAGACAAGGTCACCATTTCCCTCGAACCAGCACTCCAGGTTCGTGTTCGCGTCGTCGATGAGCTGGGCGTGTCCGTCCCCGGCGTCCCTGTTTGCTGGAGGCGAACCTGGAGGTGGACCGGCGGGGGCTTCGAGACCCAGGAGCTCTTCCAGACACGAACGTCGTCGGACGTGGGAGTCGCTACCCTCACAATGCCGCCGGGGAACAGGGGCTTCAGTTACGCATTTCAAGGAGTGGCAATCCAGGGCGTGTTTAGGGTCCCCGTCGAGAAAGCTCTCGACCCTGAGTCGCCACGATTGGCGACCGTGACACTCGTGCTGCCGCCCCACGGGGTACTCCGCTACGAGCTCCACGGAGCCGAGGAGCGTGCCGAAAGCGAAGGCGAGTTC
>JAJRYU010000700.1 GCA_024275615.1 Planctomycetota bacterium | reverse complement strand
TGTGTTGCTCTCTTGGCTACAGGCATGCTGCCAGCGAAAAAAGCGGACGACACTTTGCACCAAGTGCTCATGTCGCCGAAGAAATTTGCCGTTGAGTTGCATCGCGCGGCTTGTCTGGCCCTCGGGCTTCATGCTGTCGCCAGTGTTGAAGCGCAAGAGAAGGCGCTTCGCTACGGTCGTGCCGTTCGGCCATGGAATTTGTGTGTCTAACACGAGACCGAGTACCTGGCCTTGCTCGACAACAAAGATCTCAATGACACTTGCAAGAGCCTCTTGCTGCTCAGCTTGGCCCGTTCCCTGCCAACAAGAGATGTCTTGGCCAGTAAGATCATTACCCTTCTGGACGGCGATAGACCTCTGCTTTCAAGAAGTGCAGCAGCAGCGGCGGGTGATCTTGCCCTTGCTGATCCGACTGAACTCAATCAAGCGTTGTGGCGTCGACTCAAACATGGCGGAGATGCGGCGACATCAGGTTTTGTCTTGCTCTCACTTGGCAAACGCGCCGATGACGCCAACTTCAAAGCTCTTTTGTCCCACGAGTGCTTAGAAGCCACGACCAGGCCTTATTTGGCTTTCGCATTGGTTGAAGCTTCTCAAGGCAGTGCATCCAGACAGGCCGCGGCCACTAAGAGAGTAAGGTCTCTGGTCGCGGCGAGTCGTCGCAATGATGGCGTCGGGCTTGCTGGCGCTTGCGTAGCTCTTGGCCTTCTCGGAGATTCTGAAGCCGCGGGGGAACTCGCGCTGATCAATCAGAAGCATGCCATGGTCACGGCAAGGAGTGCAGCGGGGTTGGCCTTGGGTCTTCTGGGCCGTGGACAAGAGGCATCGTCTCTTTGGCGCCAAGAGGTGCGGCGGGCGAGTGGTTTTCTGGTCCATGATGGTGCCTTGACGATGGCTCTTTCAAAGACTTCCAAGACGGCGGCCGAACTGTGCCAAGTCATGGCGGCTCGCAAGGATGCCTACAGCCTTGGCGGTGTGGCTCAGGCCTTTGGGCTCCTAAAGAGCAGCGAGTCGGTTCCTATGCTCACCCGCATCATCAAAGACAAGAAGAGTCCCGTTGAGGTGAGGACATTCGCCATTGGCGCCTTGGGCCTCGTTCTTGAACGAAACCCCGGCGCTTGGTCGAGACGCCTGCGTTCCTTGGCTCCCATTCCCGTTTCCTCAGCCACCATCAGCGACGTCCTTTCTCACCTTTAACACTCGAAACACCCATTTCTGCTTGCTGTCATTGAGTTCAATGGCTCATTGCGAAACGAACGGGGCAGGACACCGGTTGCAATACTGAGTGCGGCTCATGCATGAAAAAAAATGCAGAGATATTCAAGTTCGGCGGGGATGTGGTCGATGAATATGAGTGAAGGATTGCCCCCAAAGGGGATAGTGACCTTGGCAAAACGGTCGCAAGGGAGGGCAAACCGAAGCTGGCTTCAAAGCGGGATGACGTAGATCGTCATTCGAAGTGAGCTGATTTCTGTGCAATCAAAGGCGTCGGCTGACTGAAATGCGGCCGACGCTTTTTTCCATTCCAGAGGATTTGGAGGGAATTTTTATTGCCTTAACATTCAAGTGTTTTGGGTAAATGCCTACAAGTGAATGGAATGGAAGCGAGAAGAAGGATGCCTGAACAACAAGGGACAATCGACTGAATGTGAAGTAACCCGATTAGCCCCGTGTAACTGCAACAAAAAGTTTCGATGATCTCCGAGTTGCTCAAGGCAGACAAGAATACCTTCGGGTGTTCTCACCACTCTCAGTGAAAGCTGAGGGTGGTTTTTTTATCCCTGGGGGTAGTCTTGCCATACGGTAGCTGGGCTAGCCGCTGGCACTTCAGGCCAACTATTGACGTCGTAGGATAACTCGATCACACAGCATGTTGGCATGTCTCCCACGTCCATCTGACTCAGGTGTTTGGCTAGATCAGACATGCCAGGGTTGTGGCCCACGATGGCAATTTCTGCGTCGTCGTGTTCCAAATCAGAGATAAACCCGAGCATCATTTCTTTGGACGCCAAATACAGCTCGTCTTCCAGCTCCATGTGGCTGTCGTCCAGTTTCATGGCGTCCAGAAACTTGAGAGCTGTGGTACGGGCTCGCATAGCGGTACTGGCATAGATCTTGTCCAAACGCGCGCCGTGCTCAGAAAACCTCCGACCCATCTCGGAAGCGTCCATTTCACCCTTTTTGTTGAGCGGACGGTCATGATCTGAAAGACCAGGGTGCTTCCAGTTGGAGTTGGCATGGCGAATCAAGGTCAGTTTCTTCATGGGCTGCATTGTCACCCGGATCGGCTCTTATCGCCAGGAAGTTTTCTGCGGTTGGGAGCACGTGGTCTTCCCGGTTAGAATCCTCGCCTTCAAAGGAGTGAGACCATGACTGAATCCCCTCGACTGCGATTTGCCCCCAGTCCCACAGGCTATTTGCACATTGGCGGTGCCCGCACAGCGCTCTTCAATTGGCTCTATGCGCGCCAAGTTGGTGGGACCTTAGTCTTGCGCATGGAAGATACGGACAAGGAGCGCAATACCGACGCCGCTCGGGAAACCATTTTCCGTGGTATGGACTGGCTCGGTTTCACTCCCGATGAAGGGCCAGAGCAGGGAGGGGACTACGGTCCCTACTCCCAAAGCGAGCGCCAAGACCTCTATGTCGAATATGCTGAAAAGCTGAAAACGGCGGGAGCCGTTTATCCCTGCTTTTGCAGCAAAGACAGACTCGGTGCGTTGCGCCAGACTCAAAAGGAAACCAAACAGACCCTACGCTACGACGGCTTGTGTCGCGACCTATCAGCTGATGAGGTTGCCAAACGCGTGGCCGCCGGTGAGGAGCACACTTGGCGCCTCAGAGTTCCCGAATCGAAGGACTATGTTGTCAAGGATTTGGTTCGCGGCGATGTCACAGTAAACTCCAAAGACATCGAGGACATCATCCTCATTCGAGCCAACGGCATTCCGATCTACAATTTTGCAGTTGTCGTCGATGATCACTTGATGAAGATTAGCCATGTTGTGCGTGGAGAAGATCATCTCACCAACACGTTCAAACAACTTGTGATCTACGAGGCTCTCGGCTGGGACGTCCCCATCTTCGCGCATTTGCCACTCATTCTCGGACCCACGGGGCAAGGGAAACTCTCCAAGCGCAAGCACCCAGAAGCAGCGCTGGAACTCTACCAGAACAAGGGTTATCCCACGGAGGGTTTGGTCAACTGGTTGGCACTTGTTGGCTGGTCTTTTGATGACAAGACCGAAGTTATGACCCGTGAAGAGTTGGTTGAGCGATTCACCTTTGATCGTGTCAATTCTGCTGGGGCCCGTCTGCCCATGGAGAAACTCGACTGGATTTGTGGCGATTACATTCGTCGCATGCCGCTTGAAGAGGTGATCGAAGGGATTCGTCCTTTCTTGGCAGGGGCGGGATGGATTGGCACCGAACCTACCGAAGCTGAAGCCGAGAAGCTTCGCCTCATCGCCGTCGCGGAGCAAGATCGACTCCGCTATTTTGGGCAAATCACCGAACTTGTGGACTGGGTCTTCGACGGCGACATGGAGTTCGAGAAAAAGGCCCTCAAGAACCTGAAGAAAGATGGGGCCGCGGACTTGCTTGAGGCCTACGCCCCCAAACTCTTGGCTGGTGACTTTTCCAATCCCGCTGGGCTCGAAGCTGAAGCCCGATCCTGGGTGGAGACTCAGGACCAGGGATTCGGCAAGATCGTGCATCCCTTGAGAGCAGCCCTCACCCGGCGAACCTCGGGCCCTGGTCTTTTTGACTGTGCCCAGCTTTTGGGTGCAAAGGAGTGTGAGAAGCGCATTGCCGCAGCCTTAGAGGCCGCCCGAAACGGCTAAGCCCTCTCCGGCAGAATGGTGGTGGCTCATCCTTGAAGAAGCAGAGCCTCCCGTCTATATTCCCTTTCCCAGGCCCCGTCGTCTAGTCAGGCCCAGGACACAAGGTTCTCATCCTTGCAACAGGGGTTCGAATCCCCTCGGGGTCACTTGGAAAAAAGCTCAAGCCTTTGGTTTGGGCTTTTTTTGTAGGCTATGGCATCTGAACAAGGAAGATGCCCATGACCGGATCAACATTGACTCATTTGGAGTGTGGCGCTTGTGACAAGCGCCATGACGCTGACCAACTCCATAACCTCAGTTCCTGCTGCGCAAAACCTCTCTTGGCGCGCTACGACTTGGCAGCTGCTCAGTCAATTAAGGGCGATCTCAACAACCGCCGGCCGGATTTGTGGCGCTACGAAGAGGTTCTGCCCATACGAGACGAGCAGTTTGCCATCAAACTGGGAGAGGGATGGACACCGCTTTTGACGGTGCCCAAGTTGGCCCAAGATTTGGGACTCTCTCGTCTTTCGATCAAAGACGAGTCGTTCAATCCCACCGGCAGCTTCAAAGCTCGAGGTTTGGGTGTTTGTGTCAGCAGGGCCTGGGAGCTGGGAGTCAAAGCCCTAGCCCTTCCCAGTGCAGGAAACGCAGCCGGTGCAGCTTCCGCATACGGGGCCGCCGCAGGATTGCCGGTTCATGTCTGCATGCCAGCGGATACTTCGATGCCCTTTCGGGTGGAATGCGAGCAGCTTGGGGCCGACGTCGATCTTATCGATGGTTTGATCACGGATTGCGGCAAGAAAATCAAAGCCGGTTGCGAAGCCCATGGTTGGTTTGATCTTTCAACTCTGAAAGAGCCCTACCGCTTGGAGGGCAAAAAAACTCTGGGTTATGAATTGGCCGAACAAACGGACTGGCAACTCCCTGATGTTATTATTTATCCCACTGGCGGCGGTACCGGACTTGTCGGCATGTGGAAGGCTTTTGATGAAATGGAGGAAATGGGGTGGATTGGCAGCAAGAGGCCCCGCCTTGTGAGTGTGCAAGCCGCTGGCTGCGCGCCTATCGTACGTGCCTTCAAAGAAGGCAAGGATTCAGCAACTATGTGGGAAGGGGCCGAAACCGTGGCCCTGGGCCTTCGCGTTCCGGCGGCGGTGGGAGATTTCCTCATCCTTCGTGCTGTTCGGGAAACAGAAGGTTGCGCCATCGCCGTGTCAGAAGAAGCACTCATCTCCCACGCCCGTCGCATGGGCTCAATGACTGGGATCTTCCCCTGCCCAGAAGGAGCAGCTTGCCTAGCAGCGGCGGCACAACTCCGAGAAGAAAAATGGCTTGCTCAGGATGATCATGTGGTCGTCTTCAATACCGGCACGGCTCTAAAGTACGCCTCTATCTGGCAATGATTCCCTACGACGTCAGGTCAAGTGGCGCACGTGCGCCACTTGGAAACGGGGGTTGCTTTATTGATAGTCGGGGAGACGGATGGCGCCTAGGTCCGTGACGCCCTCTGTGGCAGTGAAAAGGACCATGGCGTCGGCTTTGAGGTGGTCTCTTGAGTTGGACCACAAGAAGAGTGCGAATCGCTCGCCTGGTTCGAAGGTCTGCTGCCAATCAAAAAGATAGCCGCGTCGATCAGACTTGAGCCGTTGATGCGTGTTGTACCAAGTAAAATTTTTGGCAAAGAAGCGGCGTTCTGTGTCGGTTTGGAATTCTTCGTAGAGGCCGTTTGTCAAAATCTTGCGCAGGTCGTTTTCGGTAAAGCTGTCCACTAAGGCGACGATCGCAGCGATATTGTCTTCTGGATCTTCTTCGACTGTGATCTCATCGCCTTGAGTTTCGACATCGGGGACCGTCACTCTGTCATTCGTGAAGTGGCGGTCTGTGCGTTTCTCTTTCTTCCATGAGCCCATCCGTTTTCTGATGCTGATCGCAGCGTGGAGACGATCTATTGGGATGAGGCTGGCTTCAACCCAGGGCAGTCCGGCTCCGTCTTGGTCTACGGCGCGCGCCATGAAACCGTGAGCTTCCGGATTGAGGCGGAGCGCGCCATCGCGGAGTGATTTTTCTTGGATCTCGTCGAGAGTGATTTGGAACCGCGACTGTTTGGCTCGGCCTTCGCCGATGAAAGACAGAATGAGATCTCCAGGGAGGAGGGCTTCTTTCGAGCCGTCCACAGCCAAAGCTGTACGTACCAAGAATGAGCTTCCTTGGGGCAAGTTTATGCGTTGCTGGTATTGCCCATTGGCATCGATGCTCCAACCGATGCGGAGCCCTCGCGCCCATGCACGGCCTGTGGGCGTTGGCATGGAGGATTCAAAGAAACAACGGTTGGCAACGATAGTCTCCCGCAAAAAACAGATGTTTTTCTTTGCCGGCAGATCCTTGACATGGATTTCGGACTCCTGCGTTCTTAGGAGGGCGCCGTCCGTGTACCAGTAGTCGACTTCATCGGAGCTAGCGCTGAAGACATCCGCATACCAAGTACCGCGGCTTTTCTTTACGGCGCGGTCGAACCGTGTCGTTCCGAAACGATGAGATGCGCGGGAGGAGCCGCCGGTGATAACCGGTCTCACCGGCACAGAAGAATTGAGAAGAAAGATCAGGCGATGAGTGGACTTGTCGAAGAAATCAAGATCCGCGGGATCCGGTTCTTTCTTGGCTACTGGCGCAATTGAATTGCGATTGCCAGGGTTGTCCACATTGCCGATGGGCCGCGCTTCGAGTCTCTTCTTCCTTGTTGGTGAGTAGGGAACTTTGACCGCATATGATTCCCATTCCGGGCCGACGAAATCGCTAGTAAGGAATAGGTCACTGCGTCCATCGAAACGTCTTGAGAAACTAAGTCTGAGGGTTGCTGGGTTACCGGCGAATACCGGAACGTACCACAGGCCGTGATCTGTTTGATAGGAAGACGGCCGAGAACGCCTGCCAAAGGACCCACCAGCCCCACCGCTGCCAAAACTGATGGTTTCATTGAATATCACACTACTCCCATAGTGAGGCGGCGGCGCCAGGACTTGGGGAGGCTTAGGTCTTGGGCGACGAGGCAAGGAATAGAATTGAGCCCTGTACATGGGTTGGTTTGGCAATCTGGAAACGGGCCGTCCTGCTTCGTCATGAAAACTCAACTTGATGATGCGTCGCCAAGTGGGAAATTCGATTTGAGCCTCGATCCTCTGCCCAGCTGCGACAACAAATTTTTTCCACAGCGCCCCGTAAGAGCGAGCGTCAATGCCTAATTCATATTCACCAGCTTCAAGCCCCGTTCCCAAGTAACCGGCACAAACAACTTTTGAATGAGGCGCATCAAGATCGGCATGTTCCCGAATCCAGTATTGACCAAGTTTCCGCCAAAGTTCGACGCGACTGAGCTGCTCGGAGAGAAGGGGAGCGCCTTTCTTGTCAACCAAAGAAAATGTCGCTTGAGCATCGCCACAAAGAATGGCTGGGCCGAAATCGAGTTTTGTGTTCTTGGCGTACTCTGGGTCGAGCGGCAAGGTTTTGGAAGTCGACTCTTCCTGAAGTAGTTTTCTTTTCGAGTTGGGAATCGTTCCCTTCTTACTCTCAAGGCCGTCTCCCCGCAGAGCCGACTCCTGGCCCGATCCTGCCCTAAGCTCATCGTCAACATCGTTTTGTTGCAGAGCAAAGAACAAAGACCCCACGATGACCAGAAAAACCACAAGTAATGGGAGAATCCGTTGATCTGAACGCATGGCTCCATCCTAAACCAAAGGAGTGCTCAAAAGGAGAATTTCCCATCAACAAACGATTCGCCCACCAAGAGGTTCACCGTACTTTGAATCACTCATGAGATTGTGGCCTGTGGCCAGCCTGGGGTCGCGGATCTAATAATGTGATCGAGCGTGAAGACCGTGAAAACGGATCTGGCATGGGAAGTGACGTTAAAGTATTCTCCGAATCCAACATTCAGGAGTAGTTTGTGCTCAATGACACACCCGTGCTGAAACGCCTCTTATTTGGATTCCTTGCCTGCGTAGTAACCTACGGGTCCATCATTGCCGATCGATCTCTTGAGTCCTCTGGCAAGTCCGCTTGGGATGAGTCTCAAGCGACGATCACTCATTCAAACGTCTTGACTAGATTCACTGGGAGCAGAGGTGATTCGAAACCGGGCAAGCACGCCGTGGGTATTACTTATGAGTTTGAGGTCGATGGCAAGAACTATGTGAGTAGTCGTGTCAGCAAGAACGCGCCAGCCTTCTTTGCCAACCAATCGGAAGCGCTGAGCGTGGCAAGCCGATTCCCCATACGTGCCAAGGTCCCAGTCTACTATGAAACAGCGAATCCGAAGAATTCATTTCTTGAAAAGAGCTCCGCTGGTTCCCTCAAAAAAAGAGTCAGCCGACATAAGTTTCGCGCGACGTTTGGTTTGTTTTTCCTATCGGCATATCTCTGGTTCTTGACGTTCAAGCGATCGAGCGGACCCAAGTTTCACAAATCAAACAAATTTGGCATCACATTTTCGCCGCCCAAGGGGTGGATTCTCGCGCGAGACGGTGACGACACAAGCTGCACAGCGACCTTCAAGAGTTTGGTATTTCGCTTGCGCTGGAATGCTTGCCCCAGCATTTTTCCGACACACGAATTTGTGGCGAAGGGGCGAATGGGACATTTGGAAAAAGTCTACGATCAAGCGACTCTCCTTTCAGAGAAGGTCACTGAAATGGGCGGTTGCGAAGGGCGCCATTTACGCGTCGCTGCCCGCGATGGCGAGCAGAGGTCGATTGTCGAGTGTTTTGTTCGAGGATACCGTGGCTTGGAGATTGAAGGTATTCTCGTTGGACCAAACGCCAAGATGCCAGCCAAGCAAAGC
>JAJRYU010000699.1 GCA_024275615.1 Planctomycetota bacterium | reverse complement strand
GAGTCCAGGTCAACGGCCTCCCAAGTTCCAGTGGCAGTTTGCTTGAACGCCAGATGCCGCCTGGAAATCCACTCATCATCCAAGACGAGATCGCAACCTTCCTGTCGGCCAACAACAAAACTATCAGCGGACACCGGGATACAGCGCACGATCTCGTCGTTCTTGATGATCTCGATTTTCGGCATGTAGCATCCTGTCTTCGGGGACACACTCAAGACGGCAGTCAGCCACCCCATAGATGAGTCTGTACAACCACCGTTTTACACTTAAGCGTAGGGCGGAACCAAGTGTCACCTACCTTGGCCAGGGTGAGCGCCAAGAACGGCAACTCTGCCAGTGACACAACTCACGCGGCGACAATGGATAACGTCGTCTTGTCTCCATTTGAATCGGACTCATGGCGAAAAACACAAAAGAACAGTGGCGCTCGGGTTCAAACACCCCCGCCACCTCGCCCCAGTGTTCGCACAGATCTCACGCAATGAACCCACCTACTCTGCTTTGTAAACCACCATGTTGGTCGGCACATAAACTCCTGGGCTCTCCTCCACAACACCTTGGAAGGTGAGAGTGAGGGGAAAGGAGATCACTGGGAAAGGAAACGATACCCAGGGAGTCGGTGTTGAAGGGACAAACTGAGGGCAGAAACTTCCCAGGTTGTTGGTCAGCGTGAAAAGGACAGGGAACCAGGGAAACACGGGGCAGGGAGCAAATGTCATTTCGCCAATACCCAAGGGTACCGTGATGATTGACTGTTCCGTTGCTTCTCCCACCATGCCAAAAATCGCGAACCCAGCCGGGGAGGCCAAATTGGGCGGCTGCAACATCGAAACCGTGGTCGAGGTCCCCAAGGGGACCGACACGGTCCGAAAGACATCGCCAAATGAACCGTTCACTTGAAGCACATCAAAGGGACCGTTGTTACTGATCCCCACTTTGCCCCAGGCGGAAGGGTGATAGGAGATGTGCTGGCCTTCGTAGGGGCCCATGTCAATTCCGCCAAACTTCACTCGCTGGGCGCCATCCAAGTCCATCGTTGTGGCGATGGTGGGGGACGGTGGATTCAAGTTCACAGATGTACCGCCATCAACACCAACAGATCCTGGCTTCAGACGATAATTGCCATTCACGGGATCAACAAACTCAGGCTTCACCAACGTGGATGAGTTGGCGATCGTCTCGACTATAGAATTGGTCAAGACCAAGGTCGCGGTGGTGCCGGCGAACAGGGCCACACTCTCAATCACGCTTCCCACCGCGTCAACATTGTCGACAACAATGCTGTTCTCAAGTCGCAATACCGATGGCTGCGCTGTCAAACCAGAAAACGTCACGACTCCAGGAGACAAGGCGCCGAGTTGATTCGCCACAAACGTGCAGTTGCGGATAGATCTTGACGCGCTCGCAGACATACCCAGAACACTCAGCCCGCCCATATTGTTCGCAAAAAGGCAGTTCTCGACCACTGTGGGGAAAGAACCGCCAACCCAAAGAGTCGATGCCGAAACGGACTGACCAATGCCGCCGACAAAGGAGCAATTCTTGACATTGAGCGTAGTTGGGGTTGGCGCAACACCTGACGATCCAGAAAAGAAAACCCCGGAATGGAATTTCGCAGTATTGTCGACGAATTCACATTGCTCAAGACTAGCGGAAGCGTTCTCAAGATAAACAGTCGCACGTACGTCATAAGGTGCATGATCGGCAATTCTGCAGCCTCTCAGAAGTAAATTCGTTGGCGCATATTGTCCGAAGATAGCCCCGGCATATGACGTCCATCGCGTCGCCGTGTTGTTGTGTATATTGCAGTCAAGAAATTCGACGTTGCCACCGTACCGAGCGAAGATCGCCGCCGCTTCTGCAGAGGTGTTTTTCGTAATCTCACAGTTCTTGAATCTCGGAGAAATCGGCGGCCCAGCAGAGAACAACGCGTTGGAAAGAAAGACCCCTCCACCAACCGTGGTCCATCCGCCCTGAAAAACATACTCGCCGCTCCCGTTTGTCAGCGTAAAGCCCTCGATCACCATCGCGTGAGTCACGGGGCCCTGTTGAAAGCTCATGCAAGAGCCTGTTTGCATGCCATCGACGATACTCAAGCCAGGTCCAGCGCCAAGCAGATAAAAGTCCATAGCAGGGAACACCAAGTTCTCATAGTAAGTACCCGCCGCCACCCAAACCGTATCTCCGGTTGTCGCGGCATTGACAGCTGATTGGATCGTTGGGTACGGCGTACTTGGAACAAAAAGCGTCGCTTGAGCAGAAATATGTAGACATAAAACTAGACCAAAAAGAATAGGAATGAGAAATCTCATGTGCGAGGTTTCCTCTCTTGAGAACACCCAAAAAGATTTGGTACGCACCGACGTGCCAAGCATCAAAGTGAGGCACGTCATCCTTGTAGGTCGAATGAAAGGGCTGCTCCGCCCTGCTCCAACCAACGTCAAGCAACAAGGCTACACTGATCCCCACTCCGCTCACAACTTTTTTCCTCTTCAGGTAGAAAAATACGATTCAAACCCCAAGAGATGGGGCAGATCTCCCTGTGTCACGAAGGCACGGAGATCATGGGCAACACATGACTTGTCGGTGAATTCTTCGCCGGTGTTCTTTTGGGTGACGGTGGGATGACAACTGAGGTTGCTTGCTGCACGCGCCAGGGTTCCGGCAACGGCTGACGATCGGAATCGACACTCACTGCCTTGTCTTGGCGGCAAGAGCAAGTGTTACATGCCTTCGAGAAGCCTGGTGCCAAGCACTGAATCCAGGGATGAGTTGGCAAGGATCTTGTCGACAACGACCTGGGTGTTGTAGCGCACGCGGTGGTAGCGGATCACGTCATTGTCGTACTCGACGTAACACGACCTTGTGTCGCGATCCCTGGGTTGCCCCACAGAACCGACGTTGATGATGTACTTACGATCCGGATTCAACTCAAACTCGACGTCTTCTTCACCTTCGGGCACCATCGTCTTCATCTCATCGGAAATGATGACTGGAAGATGAGTGTGACCAACAAAAAGGAGACGATCGACACTCTTGAAGATTGTCTTGAGCTTGCCATCGGCGTTGAAGAACACGTCTTCTCGATAGATATACTCGTTCACTCGATCGCGAGGAGAGCCGTGGACAAAATAGAAATCGCCGATGCGGAGATCGAGAGGAAGCTCCTGGAGAAAACGCCAACGCTCACCGTTGGATCTGGGCTTGAAGAGGCCTGGTTTCAAGCGCTCCTTGGTCCATTCGATAGCGTGACGGGCGTAGGGGTTGAAGCGATCTGGGCCGGAAAATAGAGCGTCATCGTGATTGCCACGAATGCAAAAAGCGCAGCGTTTCTGGACTAGGTCTATGCAAGATCTCGGGTCAGGCCCGTAGCCCACAACATCCCCCAAGCAATAAATCGGCTCGATGCCGCGCCGATCAATATCCGCAAAAACACTCTCAAGTGCTTCGATATTGCTGTGTAAGTCCGATATTACTGCGAACCGCATGTCACTCCTTCGGGGCGCTACTGCCCACTCAAGAGGCTAACCTCCAAACCTCTCCGGGTCCAGCCGAGCTCCTTCCCTGAGGTGTTCACCCCACTCTGAGCACGCGAGAAGATAGCAACTCAATCTCGTAGGGATCCTCAACGACACACGATCTCGTGACCGCAAGCGGCGACGTCATGCCGACCTCATAAATTGGCCAGAGGCAAGGAGGCGACAAGCTGGGCTTCAAGAATCTTCTGTAGGCGAATGTGTTGCAAAGGCCTATTGACCAAGCCCTCCCAAATCTGCTGACATAGTTGCTCTCCTGCAGGAGCGCGCTTTAGGCGGCGCAGAATGGCATTGAGCCCGACATGCAGCGCTGCTGCGTCTAGGTCGACGGAATCTGGAATCGGTTCAGCCAGCATGATACGAACGAGGATGAGCCCGGATTTGCAAATAGGATCCGCCATCGTCAATGACCACAGATCAAGGGCCGATTCGAGCTCACTACGACCAAGAGCGCACTCCCCGGCGGTGCCATTGCACAGTCCTTCGTTTTCTGGTGATTTCCCGGATTGCGCCCGAGCTACCCACACCGCAGCTTTCTCCCACATGCCCACCTCAAGCATCATCTCCGCGCCTATTTGCCAAAACTCGGCGTCGGAATCGTCCTTCTTGAGGAAACTTGTGCAAACTTGAATAGCTCCACTGAAGTCACGCTGTGCGATCTTGATCCTGGCCATGGCTTTTTGAAGATCGGCGCAATCAGGCCATTTTGCCGCTCCTGACTCGAACATGGCCATGGCTTCGTCTTTTTTTCCCATCCCCAAAAGGGCACGCGCCATGCCAAAGACACTCCGTCCGGACGTGATGCCCGGTTGTGCTGGAACGTGGACGCAGGCCCCATCCAAGGCGTGGCAGGATTCAAAACCCAGCAGAGCTTCTGACCAGTTTTCAAGCTTGAGATTCAAATGGCCCCAAACCCAATGGAGCATCGGTGTGACACGCAACCTCTGTCGTGCTGTTTCAAGAACACGCCGGGCATCCTCCACACGGTCCATTTTGATCAGTTCCAAAGCCAAAAGAGCGTGGGGCTCAGCCGGGTAAGTCAAGTCCGCAACGTCCGCATCCGATAACTCTGAGACGATCTGCACAGCCCGGCCCAGGGCTTCGAGGACAGGATCGACCTTCTCAAATCGTCGCAAGAAATCGCCGTACTTGAACCATAGGTAGGCGTTCCCAGGGTCTTGCTCGAGGGCCTTTTCAAAGTGCAACCGATTTCGTTCGTCTTTTTGTTTGTTTTGCCGGGCCGCTTCGGTGTAACCGTAGTGATCGATATCAAGGAGGCTCTCAACAACAACCATGTCAAAGCGAGCACGATTCTCAAGGATCGGTGTGATCACTTGCTCATGAATTGCCCCTTCAAACCGATGCTCGGGCATATTGCGGAATAGGCGCATGATGAGGCAACTAACGGACTTCCCGCCATCGCCGTGATTGGTGACGTTTTGAAACGCCGCGATCGCTTTGGGGTCATCGACGACATCAGCAAACGCCTCCTCCGCACCTCCCCGGAGGACCTCATCCGCGTCAAGAACAAGGATCCAATCGCCACTTGCCATGGCCAGGGACCGATTGCGTGCCACGGCAAAGTCGTTAGGCCAAGCCATTTCTTCGAGGCGCGCGCCGAAGCGTCTAGCAATCGCCACCGTATCATCCGTGGATCCAGTGTCGACGATGCAAATCTCGTCTACATAAGGACTTGCCGATTCCAAGCAGGCCGCCAAGGAATCCGCTTCATCCTTGACGATCATACACAGTGAAACCTTGGAATTCCGCATCCGTCAGATCCTCATCGCGTTTGGAGTTACCGCTTAGTTATCGGATGAATGAACATGCAATCTTGAGAGCCGCGCTGGGCCTCATCTGCTGTTAGTCAGGAATAGTAAGGAAATAAGGCGTGGTGACGGCTACGGGTTCGAAATGCCCGGGATAGGGCACAGCCATCAAACCCTGGATGGCAAGGCGTGTTCCTGGCTTCAGAGTGGACGCCCCGGTCCACGTCGCTCCGGCCTTACCCTTTTTGTACGACTGGGCTTCGGTAAAGACCTTGCGCTTGAGAAAAGCCGTGATCTTCTCTCCGCGGGGTGGCCAAGACTCTCCCACAGAAAACCAAAGGGGACCAATAAACGCGTTGATGGGTTTCTCGACTGGGTCGATCGACACAACAAATTTGATCTTGGTGGCTGCCGGGAGATCCATAAGAAGGGCGACATCGGCGGCATTACTGCTCGGCAGCAAGTGGACATCAAGCTTGGGAGCCTTGACTAGGAAAGCACCAGGAAATCTTCGACTCCCTTTTGATGTCACCAACTCAAGCTCGGATTCCCGAATCGGCAAGACCCTGGGCACCGTCACGAGGAGAGTGCGAGGATCCAACCATCGAAACGTCGCCAACATACCCGTGCACCAAACACGAGAAAGTTCTGACTCATTAAGTCCATTCACAGTGAGCGTAATCGTCCGCGACCCGCCCACAGTGATTTCTCTGGGATCTACATTGACAATTTCGAATGTCGGTTTCTTGCCGCCAAGTCTCTCTGCCTTCGCAACAAGAAGATGATCCGCCTCGATTCTACGAAACAAGGCCGCAGAAAGGTTGGCGTGGCCTCCTCTTGACAAATGCAACGAGTCCAGCCAATCCGCAGGCCGTGAGGCCACGGCTTTCAGATCTATGATCGGCACTCCAGCGGTCAACGCTTCGACTTCAACGGCGTCGCGGTAGATGACACGTTCAGCAGAATGATCTGTCGTTGAGGGCAAGACCACCAAAGATTGAGCCCCCACCTTCTTGACATGATCGAACATGACGCGGAGGTTCCGGCGAAACCTGGGCAGCGAGACTCTGACTTTCGTCACATCGTCACCCGCACTCTGCTCTGGGCTGGTTGAACTCCTCCCACTCGTGTAAGCCAAGTCATTGACAAACCTCGATCGATAACGAAGCAAGTCCAGTGTCTTGAAAGAACCGGGTCGAAGCCTCCTCAGGTTTTCTTCATCATCTCGATCACGTGCCGGCGCCAGGTCGTTGTGGGTTCCGGTCAGGAAGACAACAAGGTCAGGCTTAAACGTGGCCAACCTTCCGAGCAACAGGGCACGTTGTTGCTCAGACGTATAGCCAGCGACGCCGCCCAACACGGTCTCAACTCGGGCACCTGGGTAACGCGCTTGCAGTTGGCGCTCCAACACTATTGGGAATGACCAACCCAAGGGCAGGCCATAGCCACCAACACCCGAAGAACCAACGCAAATAACACGAAGATCATTCTCAGCTTTCTTGAGTGACGGCTCGTAGCCCCGACAACCAAAACGATTGCTCACTTCATCAACTGCGGCCGGGCCCCACTTTTCCTCAGGGTTCCGTGGAAAACGCCACATAGTTTCGAAGTCAAATTCGAACGCGCGGTTGGCGTCGTTCCCGGAAACGAAATAGGCGGGCTCCACCACGGGAAGATCGATTGTGCGCAGCAATATTTCCATGGCGGCGACGGCAAAAAAGGCGGACAAGACGCACTTAATGAACCGACCGCGAAGGGACGGAGTTCTGGTTGGCCTTTTTCCTGATTCCTGATCCATGCAAATGCAACGCCACATGAGTTTCGAGAGCCGCGATCATGCTAACATATGGCTTCGGGTTCATAGGTATTAGACGCGGAAATCAGATCGCGATCGAAATATTGTCCTCGGGTTTGACGATCTGTTACACCTTCCCCGGCCCGCACATATGACACAGTTTTCGGAAGAGACGGACAATGAGTCAATCCACATCAATCATCTACACCTTCACGGACGAGGCTCCCGCCCTGGCCACACAATCTTTGCTCCCCATTTTCAGAGCATTCCTCGGTACTGCGGGTGTTGATATCCAGACTCGAGACATTTCTCTCGCCGCCCGAATTCTGGCCAGCTTCAAGGACCAACTCTCCCAGGGCGACGGCATTGCTGATGCACTTGGCGAGTTAGGGGAAGTGGTTTTGCAACCCACAGCCAACATCATCAAGCTACCGAACATAAGTGCTTCGATTCCGCAGCTAAAAGCCGCCATCGCAGAATTGCAGAAAGCAGGCTTTGCCCT
>JAJRYU010000698.1 GCA_024275615.1 Planctomycetota bacterium | reverse complement strand
GTGGCCCCACAAGCCGAAGTTCAGGACTTTTTGGGTGAAGCTCATTCCAAGCCGAACAAAGAGCAACTTGAGGAAATCAAGGCACTCTGGCACAAAGCTCAAATTGGCGCCAGAGAGGATCGTCTAGCTGCAAGAGTGGATCTTGTCGAGTTTGGCAGCCTTGTGGCATCCTTCCTTGAGACAAGTTTGGACGCTGGCAGTGCAGCCGATGTTCGGACGACAGCATTGATCCTCGGCCGCATCGGCGACAAAGGGGCAGCGAATAGGGCGCGAGAACTCCTTTTCAACTCGAAGAAAACTACGACAGCACGGCGCCATCTTGCACTTATGCTTGGCCTAATCGGTGGGAAAGTGGATGTGGCACCTCTCGCGCTGGCCCTCAAGAATCACAAGCGGAACGACTATCGCCGGGCGCTTGTTCATGCCCTGGGCCAGATTGGCGACGAAGCCGCAGTCCGGGAATTGGTGACACAGTACGGCAAAGACAAGGATCAGGTTTTTCGCCGTGCCGTCATTCTTTCCTTGGGGAGAATCGGAGGCTCTGAAGCTCAGGCTCTCATAAAAAAAGCCATGGGATCGCGGAAAGAATCTTTGCGGCGTACCGCGACGATCGCCGCAGCCAGTTTGCGCGAGGTCGACTTAATCCCCTCTTTTAAGCATCTCTTGAAAGATAGCGATGAGACGGTCATCCGCTATGCTCTTATTGGTCTCAGCCTTCTTGGGAGCCCGAAAGTCAGCGCCGCTATCAAGAAGTCCGGGACGATTCGCGTTGGTGAAGGAGAGACCCGAGCCTTAGCCGTCACTGCCTTGGGGATGCAAGACGATCCCGTTGCCATCCAACTCTTGAAAGACCGCGGCAAGTCGAAACTGGAACGCGATCTACTCGTACGGCGAGCATTGGCGTTTGCCCTTAGCCGCCAGCCGAAAGCTATGACCTTGACCGCTAAGAAGAGGCTCTTTGCCGACCGCGATCTTGAGGTTGTCCGAGCCTCATGGTTGGCCACGTCCTTTAGCAGCCAGCGGACCACTGGGATCATCCTTGAAGAAGCGATTTTCAAGAAAACTCTTCACGAGCGCCTGCGGTTGACTCTCCTGGAACTTATTGCTCACCACGACCCAGAACGGGCCAAGATGGTCTTTCGACGGATCAACGACGAACGCCGTTTCAAAAAGGAAGTTCTTGTTCGCAGCGCCGAGCTACGGGAGATTTTGCAACGAGGCGGCGATGTCGGCCGTGGGCTTATTAGGGCCAGAGTTCAAGTTGAAGTCGATAACCTCGGCGGATCTCCTGAGTGGAACTTGCTCCAGGCCTATCACCAGGAGTTTCTTGCGATTGAGAGTATTGTACGGCCCTTGTCATTTCCCGGAGCTGGGGCCAGGCCGGGTAATCAGCCAGGAAGAAGGCCTGATCCGTGGACCAATGAAGACGAAGATCTGCGGCTTTCGTTCGATCGCTATCACTATTACGATCGGCGTGACTCTCTTGATGTAGGGCTGTGACCTGACCTATCGGGGAATCATTGTCGATGCTGTGAATCGGTGTGGGTAAGGGGCTGAAGCGCCTGGTGGCTGGGGCTCGCGGCGGATAGAATGTCCAGCACACTGCTTGCGCAGATCATTTGAATCAACGAGGAAATATGTACCGACTGAGTCTGGCTTTTCGCTATCTCCGGCGCCGCAAGGTCGCTTACATTTCCGTGCTCGCCATTGCTGTGGGGGTCATGGCGATGATCGTTGTGAACAGCGTGATGGACGGTTTTCAGCGCCGCATCAAACAGAGCATTTTCAAGATCGACGGCTCCCTAAGAGTCCAGTTGCGTGATCTTCCGCCTTCCCGCACGCGGGGCTACTTTGATTTGGTGTCCCGGAGGTTGGCCCCTTTTGGGCCACAGGGGACCGGGGAGATCCTTGGCATGTCCAAACGCATCGTTCAGCATTCGATGCTTGTTGCCAAAGAACCCAAGGTGCACTTCACCTCCGATACCAAGATTCGCCAGGAGTTCATTTCGTTGGTTGGCATCGACCCAGCCATGGAGAGGACTGTTCTCCCCTTCGACGACCTTCTCGACGCAGTGGAGGATGAGCGGGGGGCCGACGAAGCACGCTTCGACATGGACGGGCGCTATCGTTGGAATCTGAAGTTGCCTGCAGATGAGGAAACGAGACAGGAACCCTTTGTTTATGTTTCCCCAGGGGGATTGGTTTCCGCACAGCCCGGAATTATTCTCGGATCACAATTGGCGAAATGGATCGGCGTTGAAATTGGCGACCCAGTGAGCATTGTCACCGCTGACCCGAGTCAAGTCTCCATTGATCCCGACAAGGTGCAGTTCATCACCAAGCGTTTTGTTGTCACTGGTTGTTTTGAGTCAGGACGATACGAATACGATCGGGGCATTGCTTTCTGTGACGTTTCCTACCTACAAACAGAGATCATGAAATGGGATGGGGATTGCAGTGAAGTGCGCCTCAAAATTGGCGATCCTGACCAAGCTCAGGATTTGAAGCAGGCTATCCTGGCAACGAACAAGACCAATCCAATTCAACTCCAAGTCCTGACCTGGCAGGACCAAATGCGCACCTTGGCTGATGCACTCGAATTCGAACGCTTGGCGATGGGGCTGGTGACAGCCTTTGTTGTCCTTGTTGCTGGAGTCTCTATCGGCGGTCTGCTTTACATGGTGGTTCTCGAAAAAACTCGAGACATCGGCATCTTGCAATCGATGGGGGCCACATCGAACGGCATTGTTACGACTTTTCTTATCTATGGTGGCCTCCTGGGCCTCTTGGGCACGGCCTTGGGAGTCTGGTTTGGTATCGCCATGGTTGAAAACCTGAATGAGATCATTCACTGGCTCGAAGGCGTTCTTGACCGCACCTTGTTTCCGCCAGATATCTATGAATTCGGCAGTTTGCCAAGTCATCTTGACCAAGGTGTCATTGCCACCTACGCCTTGTTCACGTTTGCTTGGTGCCTCTTGGTGAGTATCATTCCCGCTTTTGTCGCCGCCCGCTTGGATCCATTAAGGTGCCTTTCTTATGAGTGAAATGGATCAAGCCTTGGTCACAGAAAAAGCGAAACCAAGTGAAGTCCCTCAAGACTTGGTCTATCAAGTGGATGGGCTCTCCAAGAGCTTCAATTTGCCAAGTGGCGATAAGCTCCGCGTCTTGAACCAGGCGAACCTTGACGTAGCTCGTGGAGATTTTCTCCTCATCAGAGGCCAGAGCGGTATTGGCAAGAGTACGTTTCTACACATCTTGGGGCTACTCGATCGCGGCGATCAAGGACGCCTTCTTCTCGACGGGCAAGATATCCAAAAACTGTCCCGCACGGCACGCGCACGAACCCGAGCGGAGAAGATTGGCTTTGTGTTTCAGTTCTATCATTTGCTGCCGGAATTCACGGCGGTGGAAAACATCATGATTCCCGGGAAGATCGAACACGGTCCTTGGGCATGGATGAAAAAGAAGAAAGAAGCCAACGAACGTGCGCGCTATCTACTTGACCTAGTTGGGATCGTCGATCGCGCCGATCATCGTCCGAACCAACTTTCCGGGGGCGAGCGCCAGCGAGTCGCCCTAGCGCGGGCGCTTTTTAATGAACCGTCGATCATGCTTTGCGATGAGCCAACGGGTAACCTTGATATCAAGACGTCAGAGGCTATTCACGAGCTCATCGCCAAACTCGCCGCTGAGACCTCGCAAACCATGATTGTCGTCACCCATGATCCGAGTCTTGAAAACTACGCATCGCGGGTTCTTGACCTGACTGACGGTGGGTTCGTCGAGCAGGGCACAAAGCCTGTCGCCGATTGAGCGTCCCCGGATTAGGTGCCATTCGCCTGGCACCCAATCCGGAGGGCCGTTGCTCGTCGAGGAGAGACTCCGTGTCAACGACTCTGAAAGAGCACTTCTTCCCCGACGTGGGTTGCTAAAATCCGGCGATCGCGTTCGAGCCAACCGAGCACTTCACAAGTTGTAGCGATGGGGAGTTCCAAGTTCTTTGCGATGGCTTCGGCCGTCTTGCTGGCACCACCGGCAAGCTCGCCAACGATAGCCTGAATAACGTTGTCCTTGTGATAGAAAAGTGGCGACCTGCCAGCCGCCATTAGGAGTTCATCTCGGCCTACCAAGAAGTCGAGACAACGGGTGACAAGCTCGTCCTCACCTTCCAAGATGGCGCGGATCTCTGTGGTGTCCAGAACGAGACGGTCGCCGAATGCCCGTTGCAATTCTTCGGCCAAGCGTAAAGTGGTTCGATCGCCCATCAAAGATCTTTTTCCTCTCGCAGCGCCAGAGGTGGAGACAGAATCTCCTGCAAGATGATGGCCCTCCTGAGGTCGGAGCGCTGGATGTGAATAGAGGCTTTTCCCTGATCCGAGGAGCGTTGAGCTCGAATAGACCGCGAACCTTCCTTAGAAGCGCGGTGAGCTCGCCTCGCGCCTTTGGCGGAGTCGTGCTTTTGCGAGCGCTCCTGCTTGTCGTCTTCGCGGTTCGGCGCATCGAATTGCGAATGAATGGGATTGACGTGCCTGTGAAGATCCACTCTGACAGGTTGCACGTGGGCTTCAATGTCGACTTCGACAGGCCTGACATGCGCCCTGACCGGCTCTCTGAATTCTCTCTCTTCTCTTGGTTCCGGCTCCCTGTGTTGTGTCTCAAAGGTAATCTCTAAGGGTGGTGGCGCACTGCGCTGGGTGGGCACGCTCGGTGTGCCCCCTTCGCTTGCCTTGCGTACTTCTTCGATCCAATCGGACAAGGTTTGGCCGCCACGGGGTGTGGGCCGCTTGCGACTTCCTCCCTTGGGCGAGCCTTGTAGAGATTTCTTCTTGTTGGCTTCCGCAGCCTTGAGAATTGGCCCAAGCAAGAAGAACAACAGGAAAAAGACAATTTTGATGATGTCTTCAATGTCCATGGCTTATGACTCGGAATCGTCGTTGCCACCATCGCGAGAGATGGCGTCGCGCATAGCGGTGTCGGCTTGGATGTTCTTGAACTTATAGAAGTCTAGGATGCCCAAGTTGCCGGCCCTAAATGCGTCGGCAATCGCCATGGGAATTTCGGCTTCTGCCGCTACAACCTTGGCACGGTTTTCCTGTGTATGGGCGACCATTTCACGCTCTTGAGCAATAGCCATAGCTTTGCGCTCTTCAGCCTTGGCTTGAGCGACCCGTTTGTCGGCTTCTGCTTGATCGATCTGCAGTTGAGAGCGAATGTTGCGACCGACATCAATGTCAGCGATATCGATTGAGAGAATCTCGAAGGCCGTGTTGGCATCCAATCCTTTGCCCAAGACTTGGCGTGAGATCATATCTGGGTTCTCAAGGACAGTGAAGTGGCTCTTGGACGATCCAATAGTTGTGAGGATTCCCTCTTGCACCCGAGCAATGATTGTTTCTTCGGTGGCACCGCCGACCAGGCTCTGCAGGTTGGCGCGCACGGTGACACGGGCAGACGCCAGAAGTTCGATGCCATCTCCAGCGACAGCGGAAATCTTGCGATTGCCTTTTGAACCATCCGGGCAGTCGATGACTTTTGGGTTCACTGAGGTCCGTACTGCTTCCAGAATGTCACGACCAGCAAGATCAATGGCTGCAGCTTGAGAGAAGTTCAGCTCAATATCAGCACGGTCCGCTGCAATTAGGGCAGATACGACTTTGGGGACGTCGCCACCAGCGAGGTAGTGGGTTTCCAGGTCATTGCGTGTGGTATTGAGGCCCGCTTGGACGATACGAATTCGGGCGTCGACGATGGTTCCAGGACGAACTTTTCGAAGCGACATGCCAATGAGCTCAAAGACTCCGATTCCAGCTTGGGCAAAGAGCGAACGAACGTAGAGGTTGAGGTATTTGACGACGAAAATGAAAATGAGAAAAAAGACCGCTGCGAGAACGATCAATAGAATCGCCGATGAATCGATCAAGAAAACTGGCATGAAAACTCTCCTTTATTCCGCGTTCAGGCCGTCGCTTGACACGACAACCCTGTTTCCTTCGACTTGAATGACACGCACATGGCTGTCGCGGTCGATGAATTCGCCAAGTGAAATGGCGCTAAATGTATGGTCACCGATTTCGACCGTTCCGCCAGGTGAAAGTGGTGTTATTGCCACGCCAACCTTGCCGATGAATGCGGTCAGAGACTTGTCGGCACCTTGGCCTTGGACGGCCCCGTGATCTGGGCCTTTGAGCACGAGGCGGTTGCCCAAGGGTGTGTGATTGAGAATGTAGAAGCCACCGATGATGGCGGCAGGAATGATCGCCACAGCTGAGCCGACTGCGATGTAGCCCTGTTGATCACCCATGGCAAAGGACTCCAAGATGGCCACCAAGAATGATGAAGCCGCCAAGAGCCCCAAGAGGCCGAAGCTCGGAAACATCACTTCTGCAATGACAAAAAGTGTTGCCAGGATGAACATGACAATGATCAGGGTCATGAGTTTTCAGCCTTGATTTCTTTGACGACGACGCGGTTGCCAGATGTAGCAGTCACTTTGAGCGGAGACCCTTTATCGACGAAACGTCCGTCAGTGATGACGTTGATCCTCTTGCCGGAGAACATGGCGGCGCCGCTTGGTCTCAAAGCTGTGATTGATTTGCCCCTGGCACCGATCTCAACGGTGTTGGGGCGGTCTTTTGCTTGAGTTGCGACAGGACCGACATGACGTGGCTGAACCAGGACCAGTTTGTTTAGAATCGGCAGTTTGTGAAGAAACTTGCCGACGATGAAGGTAAAAGCGAAGCCCCCACACAACCCGCCAATGAGCGAGCCAGCCCACAGTTGGACAGCCTTGGAATCAACGGGATCGCTCAAGTCCGGGATTGGGGGGAGTCCGGTTTCTCCGGGATAGGCAACGGCGCTCCACGTGGCGTAAAGCACGAGTGCCAACCCCACGAGCCCAGGAGCGATCAACCCGGGCATGATCACAACTTCGACGATGATCAAGAAGATCCCTACCAGGAATAGGGAAATGGGCCACAGCGCAGCGTCGGAGTATCCAGCTCGGACCAGAAAGAAGGTGATAAGAACCAGGATCCCGCCGATGCCAAAAAGACCAAGGCCAGGTGTTTTCATCTCTAAGACAAGGAGAACAATGCCAGCGATGAGCAACAAAAATGACGCATCAAAACTTGGGAACCCAAACGAACGGGGTTGTTTGACTTCCCGGATTTGTAGCTCGACATTCGGGGCTCCGAGCATGTCGATGAGTTTTTCAAACGAACCGACAATGAGTTTGACTGTGAAACCGTATTCCAGAAGGTCAGCGCCATTCGTTGTGAACGCCTTTCCGGGCAAACCTATGTAGTTCGGTGTCAGCCCATCCTTTTGAGACTCGGGCTTAGCGTTCCAGTCGTCGGCGCGGATGTAGTCGGTTGTACCAAGCTTGCGATTCTCAATGGCGACAATCTCAATGTCCTTGTCAACCATGGCTTCCAAAAACAGGCGGGGGTAGCGGACCGGGAGTCCGTTTCTTTGACAGCTGATTCGGAAATCTTCGGTCAGTGCCGTGACGATCTTCTCTGGTGCCCGCTCATAACGCCCGTAACTATCAATAATCGGTTGAATATCGCCGATCTGGGCATCGGGTTCAATGATCAGTCCGCGACAAGCGAATGCCAACCATGCCGCGGCGGAGTAGGCCTTCTTGGGCACGTAAGCGAAGATTCGCATCGATTCCGAATCGCGGTAGCTGAGGATGAGCTCGACAATTTGTTTGGCCCAGTAGGCATCTCCGCCCCCGGAGTCAATCTCAAGGATCAAAGCGACGTTGTCATAAGCTGCTTGAGCGTCAATTTCTTTGGACACCTGGTCGAACAGGAGTTCATCGACGAGGCGGTTTTCTCCCAAGCGCACCAAGACAACTCGTTTGAATCGCTCCTTGATAACGAGTTCGCGACCTTCGCCACTTTGTGCCGGCGCCAAGCCGCTCAACAGGTGGATAAGAATGACTGTCAGAATGGCAAATTGTGCGGAGGTCTTCTGCATATTCATAGATGTCTTCTCGATCTGCTCCGCAACGAGGGGTTTGGGTCTTGTCCAGTCATCTGCGTATCCTACTCCTTTGCCAACGGGCACCACTCCTGAGAATCTCAAGATTGCTCCCCAGCACAAGGGCTGTGGCTTTGACTTCAAGACAATTCGCTTTGACCTCATTGAGCTGCGGATACCATTCGCCCGGTAGATGGATTATTTGGACGATCCGGTATCACCTAGCCTGTAGAAATATAGCACGAAGGCGAAGGAAATTGGGGGTGAGATGAAGAAATGGGGCAGCTCGGCCGCCGATAAATGGAGACTGAGAGCAAAATGGCCTAACGAACCGCCTTGGGAATTTTCCCCGTGCTATTTGTTTTTCTTAGTTCCCGGGAGTTTGGGCATGGGCAAAAGGGGCATTTCATCCGTTGCCGGCTTCGTGTCCGGTGTCCCTTGAGCGCCCTCGGCTTGAGGAACCGGAGCGTAGATCTTCTCAACGGGGGCAACTCTGCGGAAATGGCGGAGAAGTTTCTGTCTCGCTTTCTCGATCATGCGGATGCTCCGCATGGCGAGCCGGTTG
>JAJRYU010000697.1 GCA_024275615.1 Planctomycetota bacterium | reverse complement strand
TGAGCTTGATTCGGTTGGGCTTCGCGCAGGAGCACGTAGAAGTCCTGACTCATACGCCAATAGGTCCGCCGAGAGGTTTCGTCCAGCAGAAAAGCCGAATAGACCAAGTCCTCAGGGTTGTAAGCCGTCCACGCAATGATGCCCGAACGGTAATCCGGAACCCCCGATTCGGTACTGATTCCAGCGCCGGTGAGGACAACAATACGATCACTGGCCACGAGGTGATTCACAGCTTTCTTGATCGATTTACTTGGCACTCCGGGAGCCTTGGTTTCTTGCATCTCCTCCACTTCTTTCCAGTACCGCATACCTGCAGCGCGACTTGGACCAAAGTTTGGAGTCGAATCAGAACCGACCCGATGCAAAGGCACGGGCTCGGGCAAGTAGCTCCGTAATTTCCTTGGTGAAAGCCGTAGAAAACCCAAGAAGACAATCGCTGTGATTGCAAAAGGCAAAGTCAAAAGAGGGAGTTCAAATCGCTCCGCTTGAAGGCCAGCCCACTCCCACAAGGGGGCACTCGCCATCATCGCCAAGATTGCCAGAATTGCGCTGCGCCAATCGGCTTTCACAAAAAAGAACCCCAATGCCAAACCCAGCGGTGCTGCTGTGAACCAAGTAAACCCTGGATAAAGCGGTGCGTTCGGCCCCAAGACCAGCCCAGCTACACTGAGGGCCGCAGCGGCAGCGATCACGATGGCCGGGATTCTCTTTGGGCTCTCAATCGCATATCCCAAGAGTAGGAGTACCGCCACCGGCAGATGCGGCAAACCCTTGCCTATCCAAGTATTCCATGCATCAAGAATGCCGTCGACGCCATACCAGGAAACTTCGACAAAGGGAGGGAAATAGGCGTCTGGCGCAAGAGTCAATACCCCCGCCGCAACAAACACTTTGGCCATCAGCCATACGGAGATGATCGACGGAAAGGTGAGGGCTGGGAGACCAGGGCGTGTGGTCCAACCGGTGAGCGCATAGAGTCTCATGAGGGCGCCAGCACAAGCGGCCGAACAAACGACTAACATCATGGGCCAGCCGTAGTCAACACCCGGGCCGGGGACGATACCCTCAGGGGTCTCGAATGCGATGCTTCCCAATCCAGCGAGAACGCCGTTGTATCCGAAGACACCGTACTCAACCATGACCCGATCAGCACCGAGTAAACGGGCCACAAAACTAGAGACCAACGCCCCCGCTAGAGCACTTGCGCCAGCCATAGGATGCATGACAAAAAGTGCGATAAGGAAGATCAATCCAGAAGCCGAACCAGAAGCGAAGAACAAAAGCCCGTGACTCTTTAGAAGGGTCCGAACCTGGTTTTCAACACCGTCAGACCAAGGGCTGATCAAGGGGACTCCTCCACAGGCATCAGGGTTGATGGTACCGACTCCAGGGCCAAAGCGTCCTCAACTCCTTCTTCGCGGCGAATCACGTGAATATCGCCATCCAAAGCCAACAGGTAGTTGGGCCTAGCATAGATAAACTGCATTGATTGACTGAAGTTATAAGCTCCAACCCTTCCCAATGCAGCGACGTCTCCACACCGAGGAGGTGGTAAGACAACACTGGCCCGTATTACGGCAATCTGCATGCAAAGAGGCCCAAAGAGTTTGACCTTTTCCACCGGACGGGGTTCCGTGGCGATTGGACTGACCTCGTGGTCGTACCAATAGGCAGTCGGCAAGATGTTGACACCGGCATCGATAATCGCCGCCCGGCCTCCTCCCCGCAAAGGCTTCACGGAGACAACTGTTGTCAGTATGTCACCACATTCATCAATGAGAGCTCTTCCCGGTTCAAGTATCAACTCTGGCTCGTAACCTTCTTTCTCTTTGGCGTGGAGCAGGGGTTCAGTGAGACAGGCGGCGTACATGTCAGGAGTCGGGGATGTGGCTGTGCCTTGCAGCATTTGTCCGCGCAAAGTATTTGAGGACGCGTAGCCTCCCCCCATATCTAGTGATTTTGGAGCAATTCCAAACTTGTCGCGCAACCTGAGCGCAAGCTCAACCAGAGCTGCAGCACCCTTTTTGTACTGATCCGGATTAGGGATGTAGGTACCTACGTGCATGTGGAGACCAGCCAATTCAAGCTCATCATTGTCGAGGATCCTCTCCGCCATCGCCATGGCGTCGCCGCTGGTCAGATTGAAACCGAACTTATCCCAAGGCGGGTAACTCACGTCCATGTTGACACGAATACCGATCTTCTTCTTGCCAGGTATCCCCTTGGCAATTTTCAGTACGCGTTCCACTTCGTCGTGATTATCAAGATTGACTTGAGAACCATTCTCGAATGCCTCCCTGAGTTCTTCATTCTTCTTCCAAGGACCGTTGAACGTGATATCAGTTCCGGGAATACCAAGCCGGCGACATACGGCATATTCGAATCCTGAAACGACCTCCATCTTGGCACCTTGTTGATACAAAAGTGCAACGAGCGAGCTGAGGTAGTTCGTCTTCACCGAGTAGGCCACATGCATTTTTTCGTAGCGTTCTTGGAAAGCGCCCACAAAACTCTTGTAGGTTTTCTTGAGTCTTTCGCCATCAAAAAGAACAACCGGAGAGCCGTACTTCTCTAAGAGTGCCAGCGGATCTTGACCGGCAATTTCGCGCGTTGATTGGGCCTGACGATGGCTGAGAGGTGGCCGCGTCGTCATGGGACGATCCAAGGGGGTAATCCTTGGTGACTCATACTCGGTCCTATTTGTCTTCTTAGTCATGGGCATTTCTTTCCATCAGTGTGCGACAAGAAATTGCAAGGTCGATAGGCGCATCTGCGTAGTATCGGTCAGCCATGGTAAGTCCGTTGCTTGCGCCTCCGACCATGGCTGCGGCTATACCGTCCGAATCAAGCCCTAACCAAGCAGAGGGAGTTGGTGAAGAGGCTACAAACCTGGCTTGTTTTGCTCCCGCACCAAGGAGCCAAAGCGACTGCAGAAAACCGTGCTTGACATTGAGGCCATCGAGTTCGTCGACGGCCCGCTGCCAAACGCGCCCAGTCACAGTTCTGCCCAGCGCCGGACGCCATGAAGGTCGCATCGAATCCACTCGCAAGAAGGCCGCATGACGTATCTCACCGTCAACAAAGTAGTGGGACCCAAGATAGAGAGATCGTTGCAGAGCTGGGACAAGAGCGCACATGGTCATACCCCGGCGAAACAACTGGCTCGTTCGATACCAGGCTTCTTCGCCATTGGCCACGCCTATGAGGTTTCCCGCGTCCGTGAGAATCCAGCCACCATGAAACAACTTTGAGCATAACTTACGCTCGGGAGCTTTCACCAGGACTTCGTATTCTGCAACTGGGAGTTCGGCATCCCCAGCGACAAGCAAGGAACGAACTCCCTGGGGCATTTCTATGAGTTTGGACAAGCTTTCAGAGATTTCGTTTTCAGCGGATTCAGCGACACGTCTCAACCACCCCAGTGCGGCACTTGTTCCGGCGACGAAAACGTCGTCGTTGACCGCTTCGTTCATGACCCCAGCGAGGGCTTCGTCGTCGATACAACGCGTCTCAGGACTGGCGTCCCAACCAGAACTCAGAGTCGAGGACGTCCAGCACTGATGAGTGATGCTATTCGCGACCAAGACCCTGGCAAGGGCAGCACCTCCTCCACCCCCTGGGCCATCGTCCATATCTATGATGTGGATTCTTTGACTCATGTTACTTCTTCGCCGCTTTGTTGATTGCTTCAAGGCCTTGCAGAGCTGTCTCCAGTCTTGGCACTTTGGCCAAAGCTTTGAGGAAATACTCTCGGGCACGCAGGGGTTTGTTGAGCTTGTACCAAGTCCATCCCATAGCCGAGAGGAGATCGACTTCTTGCTCCTTGGGGCCGCCATCTCGGCGTTCTACTTTTTGGAAGCGCTTCAGAGCGCGCTTATTGAGGCCCGCAGCATAGAGATCCCATCCCAAGGTCATGTCCATGGCGCGCCATGCCGCCTTATCCGCCGTGGTCTTGCCCAAAGTCGCGATCCATGCTTCGGCGTTCTTTTCGGCTTCATCGAATCTTTTGAGCGAACTCAGCGACAGAGCAAGTCCTTTCAAGTGCAACGATTCTCCTGGTTCAGCCACAACTGCCTGCTGAAAATGTTCGGCAGCTTTCTTGTAGCGTCCGCGGTTATAAAACGCCCAGCCGAGAGTGCCATGAAGTGATTTGAATTCCTCGAACTTGGCGAACCACTCGGTCAATTCGGAAGCCGAGACATATTCGGGGTTGATGGACAAGACAGCTGTAAAAGCAATGCGCGCTTCGACGCGGCGATTTTTGTCTATGAGCATGCGGCCGTAACGGTCATTCAACTCAAGGTCGCTAGGGAAGTCTTTCACCCATTGGGCCAAATAGTCGAATGCTTGGTCCTCACGCCCCCACTCGGTAAGAGCACGAGCCAAGAGTCGCCGTGGCTCTGGATCACTAGGGCGCAAACGCAACAGCCCTTCAAGCAGTTTCGCCGCCTCGTCGTATTCTTTCAGGTTGACATAGGACCAAGCCAAACCCACAGATGCTTCCGTCAATTTCAAGTTGCGCCGCAATGCTGCTTTGAAGAGTTTAGAAGCTTCCCGCGGCTGACCTGAGAGGCGAGCAATGTGGCCAAGTGAATAGTCGATTAAGTCCAAGCGTGCCGCGGGGAATCGTTTCGCAGGATCTTGACGGAGACTCTTTAAGATTGCTTTCGCGGAAACAAGATCACCGCTGGTAATCAATGCCCAAGCCAGCGAGTAGTCCTCATAGCGCCAAGTTTGCACCTTTTGGAATCCGTCAATTGCTGCAGCATAAGTTGGCAGAGTTGCGAGGGCCTTTTGAAAAATCAGTTCTGCTTCCAAATAGCGTTTTTGGGCAATGCGGACGTAACCAAGACCTGTTTGAGCGTCGACCCAATCCCCTTGAAGACCAATCGCTTTTTCGAACATCTTCGCAGCTTCTGCATAGTCACCCAGTCGCAAGTGAGCCCAGCCAGCAATTCCGGAAGCGGAGATCTCAATTTCGATGGTGCCAATCCCACTCGCCTGGGGAATCCGTTGGTCGCGTTGCGGATCCTCATCGCGATCGAGAAGGGACTTTGTAATCCGCAATGCGCCCAAGTTGTCACCTTGATTAAGAGCACAAAGGGCGTCGCCCAAGATCATCTGAGAACGATCGACGTGAGAAATTGCCGATCTAAAAATCTGCTGAGCGCTCAGATACTGGCCCAATTCCGCGAGAGCAAAACCGTAGTCAACCAGCAGCTCACTCCGGACCTCTTCCTGCCGTATCCAACCTAATAAGTCAGCTGTGGCCGCGCTGGGCGACATGGACAGCGCGCGACGAAAGAGCTTAAGCGCGGCGTCGGCTTGTCCTTTCTTGTTGCTGGCCCAAGCCAAACCGTAGGTGGCTCCCCAACTATTCGGAAAAGCATTTTGGGCTTTGGTGAATCGTCTCAATGCTGAAGTGCTATTCCCAGCGTAATAGGCGCTCCAGCCGTAGCTCAACATAACTTGGAGATTGGTAGGTTTGCTCTTCATCGCATGTTCGAAAGCGATGTCGGCTCGACTGTATTTCTTTCGCGCAAGCTGAACGAAACCAATGCCAGCGCTCGTCACCGGATCGTCCTTGACAATCCGGTTGGCCTTTTGCAGGTCTTTGAGGGCTTTTTGGTAGAGCCCCAAGTAGTAGTAGGAATAACCACGTCCACGATAGCAGCGATTGAGAACGTCATCCTGCGGCTTTGGACGTTTCTCCAGAATCCAGCTGAAAGCAACGACGGCTTCGCTATAGCGACCTTGAGTGAGTAACGATTCAGCACGTACAATAGCCCCCAAGCGGGCACTGGCGACACTTTCGATTCCCATCTTCGAGTAGCGATACTCGGGGTCAAATTGCAGCGCTTTTTGAAAACAAGCTTCGGCTTCATCGAGTTCGCCGCGAAAGAAGTGGCACCAACCCAGGCCGTCCTGAATTTCGTGACTCTTGGGATAAAGCCTCGCGTCCTTGGTTAGCAACTCAAGAGCGACGTCATAGCGTTTTTGTTTGAAGTAGTCCCACCCCGTCAGCCCGCCTTTCTTAGAACTTTGTGCGGATACTGAACCAAGGAGTAACAAGAGGATAAGCGTTGCATTCAACAAGGATCTCATTTGTCACGCTCCGGATTTCTTTGGCCAGTCATGGCGCAATCCCTTCTCGCGCTAGCCTCAGAACGGGCCAGGGCCTTCCAGATTCCCAGGTCGGTTGTTTCTCCCCAGCACTGCACATGCGCGCGGGAAAAGTGAACACCATCTTCTGGATCTTTGATTCTTTTGGGTTTCATGCCTGCAGCCTCCTGGACGGCGATTCGAACCAAAGGTGAGCCGATTTCGGTAGCAAACGAAATCCACGCTGGAAAACGACCGTTGACTTCAATCAGCAAGAAATCATCTGTAGTCGCATCCTTCATGAACTCAAGTTCGAATGGTCCGCGCCAATCCAGGGCACTCAGGACCCGAGACGCCACACGACTCAGCTCCGCATTCTGCACCGTAACTCCTGAGGTCGCCTTGCCGGAAGATGTTGTGGCACCCTTTTTGACCGCCACGGAACCAAGCAAGTCTCCCTGCCTACCAATGACTCCGGCAACAAGATACTCGACTCCGGCGCGGCTTTCTTGGGCCATGACCGGATACCCCCACTTCTTGGCCATTTTTCTGAAGAGGTAGGAAGCCTCTTCTTCGTTGTAAGCTACTTCGGCGTCAGCCAAAGCTCCCTTGATGTAGAGCGGCCACGCCCAGCCATCCAAAGGATGCAACTGGCCAGTGTCGTAGAGGACACCGGTTCTGGGGGTTTTTACATCCGCATTGCGAGCCAATTCAGCGAGGTTCGATTTAAACCGGCTCTTGACGGCGTTTTCATCTGGCGCCAAAGTCCCAATGCCCTGAGACCGCAAGGTATCCTGCAACCGTGCCACGGTCGGGAGGTCGGAATCTAAACATGGCAAGAGAACATTGAGCCCTAAGTCTCGATGGATTTCGGTAAGTGAACGGACGTACCAGGCCTCATGATCGCCCGGCCAAGGTACCAGAGCAAAATCGTCAAAAAGCTCATCCATAAAGGCACCGGAAACCATGGGATCATAGCTCAGGCCAATAATTTTGCCCTTAAACTCTGGATCGCGTTTGAGCGCCATGGCCACGGCCGTCCCGGGGTGTGGATTGGTACCGGAGTCGAGACCGCTGATGCCGACAATCAGTTCAGAATCGCGCATCTTTGAGCATCCCCAAGTTCACAAGATCATGCAGGCAACGGTCGACATCGCTTCTTACCCTCTCCGTCTCAACTTCATAATACTCCATAAGATCTTGAACGACCCCCTGACGGCTCGCGCCACTCTTTAACGAATGAAGCACACGGGCTGCACTTTCGTTCAAGAGAAGAACTTGGCCGGTCTCGGGGATTCGAAGAAGTTGCCCACGATCGCAGTCCTCAACGGTGAATTCTACTTTGAGGCGAAGAATAGCCTCCTCCTTCTTCGACATGTGATACCTCCGGGTCGGATCAACTCACGAGGCTGAGTGCGACAAAAGACATGCACTGCCTAGCAAATATCTCTCCATG
>JAJRYU010000696.1 GCA_024275615.1 Planctomycetota bacterium | reverse complement strand
GGATCAGGGTCACTCCCAAACCAGCCGGCATTGCTGGTGCAAGCAATCTTGTATCCTGCAGAAGCTACAGAAGAAACCACACGGTCGTCATGAGAACCGAACGGGTATGCGAACGAAACAACATTCTTGCCCAATAGATCCTGCAAGAACATCTTCGACCCGACCAGCTCATCGACACGCATGTGATCTGGTATTGCCATCAGATCACGGTGAGTCCGTGTATGGGATCCTATCTCCATGCCCAAGCGATCCATTTCGACAAGTTGATCACCCCCGATCACTCGCCGCTTGCTTGATCTTTCACAATCCCACGTGGCGTGTTTACCCACACAGTCGGTTACAATGAACCAAGTAGCTGTCATGCCGAATTGCTCGAGCAACGGCACCCCAAGTTCATAATTGTCCATGTATCCGTCATCAAAAGTGATCAGCGCTGTCTTGGCCGTAAAACCATCCCCAGGCGCGAGATCTCTGACGCGCAAAGTAGTCCAACCCTCCTCTCGCAAGAGCTCAAGGTGCTCCCGAAACTTGGCAACAGACAACGACCACTTCCAACCGTCCCCTGCCCCCCGATGGAGAGCATGATACATGAGCACCACAGGGCCCTTGCCCATCGCCACAGGCAATGCGCCAGCGTTCCGGAGGAATCGTCGAGAGACCGGATCAATACGCACGGAAACAAACGCGCTTGGCGCGTACGCTAGCTCTGTCACCACTCAATGCTGGCGGTCCTGCGGGGAATCGCCGAGGTCGCGCCAGCGTCGAAAGCGGCCTTCAATCATGCCGAGCTCGAACATCCCGTTCATGGCCTGCCGCAAAACCCCCGGCTGGCGTCGCACCCACATGCCGGACGCCCGGGCAAAGTGGCGAACAGCATTGACTAGCATGAATGGAGGCACCCCACAGAACTGGCGCCCGTACTCGTCTTGGCTCCACCGGCCGGTCTTCACCCCCGCCTTGTAATGTCTGCGCAAGAAGTACGACCGCCTCAAGCGATACTCCTCGACGAAATGCCGCACACACATGTCGGGCCGGTAACGCATGCGAACGCCACGGCGAAGAAGGGTCCGAAACATCATAACATCTTCGCCCGAGAACTCGGCCACACCGCTCCCTTTGCCCTTCCGGTCGTACCGTGAATCAAAACAGAGCCCATCCTCGAACAGCGACATCCGGTACGCGATGTTGGAGGTCCAGATCGGTGTGGACTCATCTGTAATCCAAAACGCGGTGTCTCCATGATCAACTTCTGCTAGAAACGGTAGGAACTCGTCACCCAGCCAACCGGGGCGCTCATAGGGCTCAAAACACACCCTGATACGCCCGCCCACACAGTCAGCACCTTCGTTCTCTAAGGCATCCACGGCTGCGGCAATGAATCCAGGCTCCGGTAGCTCGTCATCGTCTATAAACACCAAGTAATTGTTACTCCTGGCCTCCTCCAGCGCCCGGTTCCGGGCTGGGACAATGCCTTGTTGGGTCTCCGTGACCACCCGTAGTGGAATACCTTCTTCTTCGGCAAGGTGATTAAGAATTTCCAGTGTATCATCCGTGCTATTATTATTTACTGCCAGAATCTCGAACGGCACAGAGACATTCTGCGCTCTTAAAGCGTGCACCAATGTTTGCAGATTCTGGGCCCTATTGTAAGTACAAAACGCCACTGTTAGCGCAACGCTCATCGCCCAGCCCTCTTGAAGCTATCAACCAATCGCACTAAAGCAACAAACACACCAACTGGCAATAGAGCAGGGAGCATATATTTCCAGTCAGATGGTTTGCCATACCATTTCTTCATCACAACCCTGAACAATTTATGAGCAGCAATCAAGTCCCTTGCCCAATACGCCTCAAGAGCTCGGTGCAACAGCAAACCATGGGTCATATCTCTTATCTTTCGCCTTCCGATCTGCTTCAACACATCAGGATGCGTTCTCAAGAATTCATGCTGAATGCGCCAAAAATTAAAACCGATTCTAAATCGGCTTGAAGTAATTCTAGCGCCATCATGGTGTCGGTAAAAAGCTAGAACGCGTGGAACCAGCACAACTCTAATAAACGGAGACATCCGCAACCACAAGTCATAATCCATACATGAGGACCATTGCTCGTCAAAGCCTCCAATCCGATCAATACAGGATCTCCGTGTCAACGCCGCATGGATGGGCCACAGACACCACCCAAGCATGGCCTCAACCAGATCCGCCTCGGCGTAGTCTGGTGGCACATAGGGCCGTCCCTTGCCCCCGGTGAGCCCAACGTTCTCCCACCCGCAGTAGGACAAATCCGCGCCACTCTCCTCCAGTGCCTGTTGCAGTTGACGAAGGCAAGTCGGCGCCCAAAAGTCATCACTATCCAAGAACGCTACATACTCTCCGCGAGCCTCGGCAAGACCTCGATTCCTGGCAGGTCCTGCGCCTCGGTTAGTCTGGGAAAACACACGAAGGCGCGGGTCCTGTTTGGCCAAACGACTTAAGATCCCGTACGAGGCATCTGTAGAGCCGTCATCGACTACGACCACCTCCAAGTCCACGTCGAGTTGACCTAAAGCACTCCCGACGCTCTCCTCGATGTGGGAAGCTGCATTGTAACAGGGCATCACGACCGAGATCAGGCCCTTTTGCATCCCGATCCTCACGGTGCCCCCAGCAACTGCCTTGTCACCGACGCATAGATCTCGAGGTGCTGTCGCCCGAAATCCTCCCACCCCCACGACATGGCCCGAGCCAGAGCGGCGCGTCCCATC
>JAJRYU010000695.1 GCA_024275615.1 Planctomycetota bacterium | reverse complement strand
CTCACCCAAGACGACACCGGCCAGATGTTTTTCGCTGACAACGCCACGCCCGCGAAAGACTTTCAACAGCCGTGGATCTATTGGAATCTTCTAGACAACGACCTCATTTCATCTCGAGAGAGAGAAATGCTTGGGCACAATATCACCGAGAAATTTCTGACAACATGGCCAGTCATTGCAAACGACGACGCCCAGGGCGGCAGGAATGAACTTCGAGACGATGGCACATTGAAGCACTTCACTTGTGCTTGCGGCCAGCACATCTATCGTGGTGACGCCTTGCCTGCCCTTTATGGCAACTTCTTCGTGTGCGAACCGGTCGGGCGCCTTGTCCGCCGCGGCGTCATCCGAGAATTCTTGGGCCAGAGGATCATCGAAAACCCACACTCTAGGAGTGAATTCCTAAGAAGCACGGACTATTTCTTTCGCCCCGTCCACATCGATACGGGGCCGGACGGATTTCTCTACATCGTTGACATGAATCGCGGCATCATTCAAGAATCGGCCTGGGTCGTAGAAGGAAGCCACCTGAAGTCTGTCATCAAGAGCAAACATCTTGAGCAAGTCAAAAGACGCGGCCGCATATTTCGTTTGGTCATGAACGGCCCCCGCCCCAAGAAGCCCCAGCCAAAGATGTTGATGGAGAAATCTCATGACCTTGTGGCACATCTCAGTCACGCAAATGGCTGGTGGCGAGACACGGCCCAAAAGCTCCTTGTCCTGCGTGGCGACCAAAGCGTTGCCCCTGCATTGCGTCGAATTCTAGCCAAGGGGGCTAGGCCCCTTGGACGCCTTCATGCTCTTTGGACTCTTGACGGTCTCCGGGCTCTGCACTCAAGAGACATTATCGTCGCCATGTCTGACCAGGACTGGCGTGTTCGCGCTGCTGCAATTAGGCTCAGTGAACCCGAACTTGCTGAAGGCAATGAAACCATCATCAAAGCGCTGCGGTTACGTTTGGAGGACTCCTCTCCCAAAGTACTCCAGCAAGCCATTCTCAGTCTGGCAATGGGAAAAGAGGACCTATCATGGCCCTTGGCCGGCGCCTTTATCAGGCGGCATTGCGGTATTCCCATCGTGCGCATGGCGGCCATCACTGGTTTCCACAAGAAACCTCTTCCTGTTTTTGAAGAAATGCGCCTCCCTGGGTTCTTCGACCGAGCCCTCAAGAACAGTTCGAGTCCCCTTGATCACAACCGCGTCCGCAATGATTGGATATTCTGGCTCAACTATAGATTCGCCGCCCACCGTGTGGTTCAAAAATATCGCGATCTCAACGCGCAAGACGAAAAGAAACTTCAGCGTGGCCAAATCCTCTTCAAGCAAACCTGCTCTCAATGCCACGGCGAAGACGCTCGCGGCGCAGAACACCAGGGAGAATTCATCGGTGCCAACCTCACGGAGTCCGATCGATTGTTGGGTAATCCTGAAGGTGCGGTCAGGATTCTCCTCAATGGGCTTCGCGGCGTTGTTGGCAAAAAGAAAATCGGCATCATGATTCCTTATGCTTCTCAAAACGACGATTTCGTTGCCGACATCCTGAGTGCGCTTCGCTGGTCGCAAAGACGTTCCATGATCTCCCCTAGTTTTGTCGCTCGGCAGCGGGTCTTGACTGGCAAGAAAAGAGGATCTTGGACTCTCGAAGAACTGGGACACTCGGCTCCGAGCCGTTTGATACCAACGACGAAGTGGAAACTAAAAAGCAACGCCGGTGTGGGCTTGGGACTGATGTTTGATGGGGTTCTCACCAGTCGCTTCCGATCTATAACTCCCCAATCAGCCGGCATGTACATCGAAGCTGATTGGTCAGAACCGAGTGAGGTGAGTTACATAGTTCTCGATAGCGGCGATTCGAAAGACGAGTTTGCCAAGAACCTCAAGATCGAAGTCGCCATGCCAAAAGGGCCATGGATTGAGATTGGCAGTCTTGCCAATGGTCAAGGGCAGGTCTTAGAAACTTCGCTGACTCCGACCTTGGCAACGCGGATCAGGATCACCGTGCAAGCAGCGAGCAAGAAACACTGGAGTATTCATGAACTCAGCATCTACGGTTGTGACCGCTGACCCGGTGTCTACCTAGTCAAGCAGGCCGACACTCTTCATGCGAGCAAACACCCGGCTTCCCAGATCGATCTTGAGCTTTTCTTTGGAGCGCTTGGTCAATCGAGCGAGCAAGGGGACTTTTTCCTCGCCCACACCGCACTCAATTCTGACCACGAATATCCCTAAGGCCACTTCCTCGAGTTTGGAAACGACTCCTGGCAGGACGTTGAGTATGCTGTCGTGTTCAACGGATTCCGTGGCAATACTGACGTCGCGAGCCAAGATTTGTAAGCGGACTCTCGACCCAATCGCCATATCCGTGCGCGGAATCCACAAGTCGCCGGCAACTGTACGCACTTGAGATAGATGATCCGCCAAATCGTGAGCAAAGACATGGGCCTCAAGCACTGCTCCTTGCTCCCTGCTTGCATCAGGAGCAAAGTCAATGCTTGCAAAAAGGTCCTTCGTTGCTCCTCTTCTCGATACTCGTCCAGCTTCTAAACATACAACTTCATCAGCAAGTCTCGCCACCTCTGTTAGAGAATGACTGACGTAGACAATGGGTATTTCGAGTTTTTGCCGCAAGTCATCAAGCAGCGGAAGAATCTCGAAACGAGCTTCGCTATCGAGAGCGGATACGGGTTCGTCAAGGAGAAGAATACGGGGACCGGAGAGAAGAGCCCGGCCAATCGCAACACGCTGTTTTTGTCCACCGGAAAGTTCTCTCGGATCTCTCGTCAAGAACTCGCTCAAGTTGAGCCACCGCACGATGTCTTCAAATGACAGGCCTTTTCTTTGTTTTCTAAGTCGCTTGGCACCAAATCTGAGGTTGCCTTCGATGTTCAAATGCGAGAAGAGATCGACTTCCTGGGGCACCCATCCCATCGCCCGCCGGTGAGGAGGCAGAAAGAGGCCAGCTTGGGAATCCAGCCAAACGGTGCCACCAACGGAAATCCGACCTTGAGCAGACTTCTCAAAACCGGCGAGAATGCGCAAGAACGTCGTCTTGCCTGAACCGCTGGGGCCAAAGAGACTGGTAACTCGATCATTCGCCAACAAGACGTCGATGTCAAAATCGAATTGAGGTCGTGTCAATCTGGCGCAGAATTCGATGGTCATGCCACTCTCCTCCGCTTGCTCGTGAGGCGCAGGATCAGGACCAGAGCAGCAAAGGAAGTGAGCAAGAGTCCAGCTGACAATAGGTGAGCAGCGGCATATTCTTGACTCTCGACGTGCTCATAAATAGTAATCGACAAGACGTCGGTGATCCCTTCGACATTGCCTCCGATCATCAAGACGACGCCAAATTCACCCAGAGTATGTGCGAAGGACAAGACACAACCAGTGAGAATCGACTGCTTGGCCATAGGGATACCAACATGAAAAAAACGATCAATTGGGCCAGCTCCCAAGGACGCCGCCATCTCCAGAGGACGATTGCCAATGGCAACAAAAGCGTTAGTGATCGGCTGTACCATGAAGGGCAAGGAATAGCAGCAGGAACCAATGAGCAATCCTGCAAAGGAAAAAACCAAACGGCCGCCCCCGACCAAATTCCACATCGATCCGAGTGGCCCCCGAGGCGCCAAGGCCACAAGAAGATAGAAGCCAAGAACCGTGGGTGGCAGCACAAGGGGCAGAGCCACAAGAGCCTCAATGAGAATGCGCCCGCGGAATCTCGTTCTCGCTAACCACCATGATAAGGGCAAGCCAATGACCAGGAGAGACAAGGTGGTGAAGAAGGCCAGTTTAAGCGTCAACATGATCGCTGGCCAAGCTGACTGAGAGGCGAGAAAGACGGTCATTTTCTTGACACCTCATAGCCGGCAGCTTCGATACGTTCCCGTGACGGCGAGCTTCTTATGAACTTCATGAAACGCCTGGCAGCCTTTAGCTTCCGCGTCCTCGCGAGTACAACACCAAATTGCCTGATGGGTTCATACCTCTTCGTTGAAATCTCTACAAATTCCATGTCTCCGGTCTGCGCCATGGACAGGGGAACGAGGGCATAGTCAACTGCGCCCGTCACCAAGAAATGCCATGCTTGAGCAACGTTCTCCCCGCGAACAAGTTTGATTCCCAACGCCTGGAGTGTTTCCTTGTCATCACCAAGAGCGGCAAGCGCCGCCTGACCAAAGGGTGCCAATTTGGGATTGGCGATGGCAAGATCCAAAGGCGCAAGATCTGCTAGTTGGCGAACTTCTTGAGGAAGATGACGATCTTGGGCACATGCCAACACAAGGCGGCCCTGAGCATAGCAAAAAAGAGTCTCGCTTTTCCCCAGCTCTTTTTGCACCAAAGTCCGTGGGCGACTTTCATCAGCACTCAAGAAAATGTCAAAGGGCGCGCCATTTTCGATCTGAGCAAAAAGAATACCGCTGGACCCTGTACTGACGACCACCTCGATTCCGGTCTCTTCTTGAAAACTCTGAGCCAAATCATTCAGAATCGGTTTGAAGTTGGCAGCGACGGCGACCCTAAGGGGCGTCTCTTCCGGAGCGCCGTGGTCACAGGCAACTCCCCAGAGACAAATCACGAATAAGAAGAGCGCTGTTTTCATAAGGCAAGTATGTCCGAAGGCACGGCCTCCCATCAAGTGCGCACGGTGCTTCTCTGCAGGATTATGGGATCCGCGGCCGTTCTTTCCTGCCATCGTGTGCCTCAATGGTTCCGACCAACTGGCGCCCTTGAAGCGCAGTACTCCCCGGTGCATGATGGATCCAGACAAGTTACCGGTGGCCACGCCCAGCACATAAACACGTCCTTTCTGACAATGAAAGCAATGAGCCCATGATGGATAGCAAGAACCCCACGACCGTAGCCGCAATGGCTGCTCTTGTCCACGGCAGAGTGGTTGGCGATGAAAACTTGCAAATCAATGGTGCACAGAGTTTGGCTTCTGCCGGATCGACACAACTTGCCTTCGTCGATGGCCCCAAGAAACTCGATGCTGCTCGAAGGTCCCAAGCCGGGGCAATCGTCTGCCAAGATGGTCTCGACGGTCTCGGGGCAACAACGATCGTGGTCGACCAACCGCGAGTCGCCTTTGCAGCGATTCTGCGAGAGTTCTTCTTTTCTCGTCCAAAACCTCAGGGGATTCACCCTCAAGCCATCATTGCCGAGTGTGCGCATATTGGCTCCAACCCTGACATCAGCCCTCTTGTGTGTGTCGGAAAAAGAAGCAAGATCGGCAACAATGTTCGCCTCAGCCCGGGAGTTGTCATTGGCGAAGATTGTGTCCTGGGTGAGGACGTCACGATCCATGCCAACGTCTCGATCAGGTCCGGTTCACAACTGGGCAACCGAGTCGAAATCCACGATGGCACGATCATCGGTGGGGACGGCTTCGGTTACGTTCAGAATCAGGGACGCAACGAAAAAGTTCCCCAGTTGGGCATTGTCGTCATCGAGGACGATGTAGAAATCGGCTCCAACACCACTGTTGATCGCGCGGCATTCGGTGAAACGAGAATCTGCAAAGGGGCGAAGATCGATAATCTTGTTCAAGTGGCGCACAACGTTCAGATTGGCTCGAACACCATCATCATTTCTCAAGTCGGTATTTCCGGCAGCACCACGATAGGCTCCCATTGCATGATCGGTGGTCAAGTGGGCATTGTTGGCCATATTACTATCACAGACCAAGTCATGATTGGTGCTCAGTCAGGGGTGGCGCGAAACGTCGACAAAAAAGGTACGATTTCCGGTTCCCCAGCCTTGGACCACATGACTGCTCTCAGGGCCCAAGCCATCATGCCGCGGCTTCCTGTCATGAAGAAAGAACTTAAGGATCTCGCAAGGGAAATCGAGGCTTTAAAACAGAAGATTGACAATCTATAGACACGATGGTTGGGCCCCGCAAAGGCGACGATGGTTACGCGCAACCCTGAGGAGGGCCCAACCATCTTGTCTAGCTCAATTCACCTCGCAAATTCGATTGCAAGCGAGCCTTCACTTGTTCCGCAGGGAGACCAAGCTCGATGAGGTACATCATCTTGGTCATGAGTGCTTCCACTGTCATGTCCAATCCACTGATCGCACCGGCCTTCGCCAAAGCCGAACTTGTTGCGTACCCAGAAAGTTCAACAGTGCCATCCAAGCACTGACTTGCGATCGCAACCACCACTCCTCTGTCGTTCGCCGCTTTGATCACTTCAGGGATCTTGCCATCGGCGACAGGGGCATTGCCGACGCCATAACATTCGAGAACAAGACCTTGGAGTGGAGGCAGAAGAATGTTCTCCAAGACCTCTGCGCCGATCCCGGGAAAAAGACGAAGCGCCCCGACCCGTGATTGCCCCAACGAGTGGACTCTCAGAGCACCGTGAGGACTGCGCCGTACCAAGTCGTCTCGGACCTTAAAACTCGTTCCAACTCTGCCGAGGAAAGGGAAATTGGGGGAGTCAAATGCTTTGAGGGCCGCCGAGCTCACTTTGGTTGACCGATTCCCGCGCAAGAGGCGCCCACCAAAATGGATGCAGACTTCGGGCAACGCGTAGTGCCCGGCCAACATCATCGCCTCAACGACGTTGCGACGACCATCGCTCCTGATCCGACACAGGGGGATCTGCGACCCGGTCAAGATCACCGGTTTCCTCAGGCCTTCCAACATGAAGGACAAAGCTGACGCCGTATAGGCCATGGTGTCGGTGCCGTGGAGCACGACGAAACCGTCAAATTCGCGATACTTCGAAGCAATGATCGCAGCGATTCGATTCCAATCGCCAGGTTTCATGTTGGCAGAATCGAGGATGGGGTCGAATTCTTCGATTTCGAATTCAGGTAGATCAGGGTCACCGAGAAAGTCGAGACTATTGAAGACATTGAGAAACTCACCAGGAATGGGCACAAAACCGCCCTCTCCTGGCAACATGCCGATAGTTCCTCCTGTGTAGGCGACAAAAACTCGACTCATGAATTCATCTTTCGTTGGTCAGGTTAGCTAATACAAGCTTATACCGGAAAATCGGGCAAGAGAGCAGAATCGAGTCAGATGTGAGTTTAGTGGTGTTTATACCAACCCGCACCCAAGATGTCCGGCCAAGAAGTCGTCTGATGACATTGAAAACACTGGTCAACCCGCGCATGGGGTTTTCCTGCGACTTTGGCGGATATCATCTTGAAGTGCCCCATGTAATGGCTGGGAGGAGCCTGGTGACACTGGGCGCAGTCCATGGAGTTTGCCGGTGGGTGACGATATTCGGGGATTGTCCATCGGTCCGTGGCATGACAAGCGGAGCAATCCATACCAAAGAGCTTAAAATGGCGATCATCGTTGGCGTGGCAGGTCGCACATTTCAATGTGGTCTCGGCGATCGATATCCGCGCATGAGGGGGTTTGCTGGCTTCGATCCACGTGCTGACCTTCTGACGCTCAGCTTGGTCTTCTGTGTCATCTACGTCACTGTCCAGCTGTCTCAACCCAATCTCGGCTAGCGCCACATGGTCCATTTTCGTTGGCCGCT
>JAJRYU010000694.1 GCA_024275615.1 Planctomycetota bacterium | reverse complement strand
GATTGGATTTCTTCATCGTCTGCCACGGGCCTTGCCAGGTAGCGGATGACAAGGTCATGGCGTCCTACGGCAGCCAATTCCTTGCTAAGCTCAGTCAGGCGCGATGGGCCAAATCCAAGGGATGAGGCGACGATGTCTAACTGTTGAATGGCCTTCTTTTCCAAGCCAGCACGAAGCTGAACAAGGGCCAAATCGACTCTTTCTTCATTGTTCTTGGTGCCGACTGACTCAAGAAGTGCGACGGTCATCAAGGCCAAGTCTTTTTGGCCCTTTGAAAGGAAGAGGTCTGCAATTCGATGTAGTGTCGCCCGGTCCCGCCCTCCTTTTTTTATCCAAACTTGCGCCTCCACCAGAGCTTCAGGGACTCTGTCCTCGGCGTAGAGAATGTCAAAACGGATACGATAGAGCTCGATTAGGTCTGGAGACAAGGCAGCGGCATTAGCCAAGGCCCGAGATGCTGACCCAATGCGGCCGTTGAAAATCTCATTGCGAGCGACACCAATGTAGGCGGCGACAGCGTAGGGCCTTCTTTTGACTGCATCTTGAAATGCGGCGACGGCCATTTTGTGTTTTCTAAGAGTCTCAAAGGCAATGCCTGTGCTCATCATGACATCGAAACGAGCGGCATCTGATTCTGGGCAACGTCGGTAGAGGTCCAAGGCCAAGATACGGGCGTTTTCGACTGCACCATTCTTGACCAAGAGATCCAAATAGCGCCGGCCAATGTCAAAGTCATTTTTGTCTTCACGGTAAAGGACTTGGGCTGTATGCAGGTTCTTGGGCAGCAGATCATTTCGCGCCACGAACGCTTCCATAAACGCCCTCAGAGCTTTGTTCGCTTCCGTTCCCGCAGTCTTGAAACGGGAACCCAGTTTTTGGTTGAGCAAGGTGCGAGTGTCATCAATCCAGCCCATTCCCTCCATGGCTTGAGCTTTCAAGAGGACAGCATTCCAATCGTCAGGCCGCGCCTTGATGACGTTTGTCAAAACCGTATTGGCACGATCGTACTTGCCGAGTTTGAGCAAGCACTGGACGTAGGTAGGAACGAACTCCCGCCCAGTGTGGCGTCGACCCACGGCGATCTCGAGGTAGGGGTAAGCCGCGTCGTAGTCGCCATTTTTGAAGTAATGACTGCCAAGAATGAAATTCATCGTCGGTCGTTTCGGCTGGACTTTGAGCCAAAAGTTGGCGATCTCAATGGCCTTCTCTTCGTTGCCGAGTCCACGATGGGCTTCTGCCAAAACGCGCTCAAAGGGATAGAGCCGATGGCCCTTGGGGCCAGGTTGCATCACCATGGCCAAGTCTATGGCGTCTTCATACGCTTTGGCAGACAAACGGTCCTCTGCCAATCTCAAGCGTGCTTCGTCCTGTTGACTTCTGAGCGATCTTTCCTTGGGTATGTCACCCAAGAATTGCTCTTTCTTGATTGCCAGAATCGCTTCGAGATGCTTAGCAAAGTCCCCATGCCGTCTGCGGATTTCAAAAATGTCGGCGAGAGACTTGTGTGCCAACAACACTGCGGATTGCGAGGAGTCCTGTTCCGATAGGAAACTGGCGCGCTTGAAGGCAATGGCGGCGGCCAAGAGATGTTCATGGGATCGATCGACAATGGTGGAAAGGAGGGCGGACTTGTTGAAATCGTAGCCCTGTTCCAATGTTTGCAGTAACTTGTCGAGACTCGCAGCATAAACCTTACTGTCGGCGTTGACCACGCGATTCACGAATCCGCGCATGCGATCGGCCGGGCGATCGCCGATTATCGGTGCCATGAGTTTTTGGGTTCTGGCAATACCGTGTTGACATTGCCACAAGTGGAACTTGCCGATGGCTTCTTGGGCGATTGCTGATGTTGCGTTGCGATTCGAATCGGCTTCTATTTCTGCGCGCGCTTTCTTGACTCGCTCGTCTAACAGTAGGGTTTCCACCGTTCGATAGAGTGCTTTGTCCCACCATTTGTCATGCGAACGAATGACTTCGTAATCGGCGATCGCGCCAGCGAGCTGCCGCTGCTTTTGCCGGGAGTACCCACGGAAGTAGTGAGCTTCCAGATCGTTGGGATTGGCCTTGAGAACACGGTTCAAGACGGACTCAGCGCCGGCATAGTCGCCTAATCGCAGGGCCTCAAAGGCAGCCTCTTTGTGGCTGTCTTGGAATCGTCCCATGAAGAAAAATGTAGCCACGATTCCGATTGCCAACATTGAGATCCAGGCACTTCTAGCCACGCCTGACTCAAAGGACCTGTTCTTACGACTTAGCTGCATCGTCTCTTTCCATCCGAATACAAATCAATCGACATTCTGCTTCTCCCGCCAGATCGTCGAAACCACTGGCACCGGTACCTTTATCGCGATTTCACAGGCGATAACCCAACACCTTGTCACGACTTTGGTCTCATTTCGACGTCTTTTCTCGCTGTCATTTCTTTTTCGATCATTTCCGTCTCTTCAAGGGCCGATAGGGGAGGGGCCGAAACCCTGTTCACGAACTTCTTACGTCTTTTCCTCACCGCATACTTGTGGTCATGAGATCTTCTTTTATGGCAATTACAAAACGTCAAGCTCGTACCGATCGATCGCGACGGACTGCGACCATCCTGGAAATAGAGACGGATTTGATACACCGATATCAGTTTTTTCTTGATCGTTGGACAGAATCGGCAGAGTTGAGCGATGTCAGAAGCAACGACATGGCAGTTATCAGCGAATTTGTTGATTCCTTTGTCGAGAGGTTTCATTTTCGCCGAGTCGAAGTGGCACTGGCTCGATGTGAAGAAGCCGGAGACCGCATTCTCGGACTTCGAGGCGTTACTTTTGCGCTGCATCAGGACAGGCTGCGTGACCGTCTCGAGGGCATGCGCCGCGCTGCCACCTCCGGCTCTCTTGGCTCCTTGACGGCATTCCTGTGGTGCGCCAAGGCCCTATCAAAGGAGTTAGGGCGGTACTTGTCTTGGGCGGAGAATGCTCTTCTCCCCGAGCTTCGCGGACGAGTCTCACAGGCTTTGGATGTTGTGATTGCCCATCGCCTTGACTTAGATGAAGCAACAGAGGTGAGCCATTACGCCCAGGCCGAAAACCAGCTCATGGTTCTGGAGGCCAGTCTTGGGCCCGCGGAAGATTCAGAATGAGTCGTCAAGTAGGTCATATTTTCGCATCTTGTTGAACAACGTCGTGCGATTGACCGACAGCATCTCGGCCGTTTTCTGGCGATTTCCACCATTGAGCTTAAGGACTTTGACAATGTAATCGCGTTCCGGGATCTCGAGAGCTTGTTTTAGTGGTCGGACAGCTGGTCCGGCAGCGGTGTCCTGGTTGTGCTCCAAGTAGCGAGGCGGGAGATCGGACAAGAATATCGTGGGTGCCTTTGCCATGATGACGGCATGTTCGACCACATTCTCCAACTCGCGAACATTTCCTGGCCAATTAAATCGATAGAAGAAGTCCAGCACGGTGTCATCTATGGCATCCACCGTTTTCTTGTATTCAGCGGTGTAACGCCCGAGGAACAGACTTGCTAGAGCGGGGATATCGTCGGCTCTCTCTCTTAGTGGCGGCATGGAAACGGCAACGACGTTGATCCTATAATACAAGTCCTCTCGGAATCGACCTTCGCTAACAGCCCCTTCCAGATCCGCATTGGTGGCCAGAATCAAGCGAATGTCCGTGCCAATGGGTTCGTTGCTTCCCAGTCGCTCAAAAACACGATCCTGCAAGACACGCAAAAGTTTGATTTGCAAAGCAGGTGTGGCGTTGGCGATTTCGTCCAAGAAGACCGTGCCAGAGTCGGCATATTCGAATTTCCCCTGTCTCTTGCGGTCGGCGCCGGTGAATGCCCCGATTTCGTAGCCAAACAATTCGCTCTCAAGTAAAGGGTCCGGCAGGCTGCCGCAGCTCACTTCGACGAAAGGTCGATCACGACGTTCAGACAGTTGATGAATCGCTCTCGCCAACACAGTCTTTCCGGTTCCGCTTTCGCCTTGGATCAAAATCGTGACCCGTGTGGGGGCTGCGGCCTGGACCGCCTGCAAGACTTCGCGCATCCGTGGATGGTTGGCAATGAGCGACTCCTGGCCGATAGTATGAGAAGTCGAATCTACAGCGTCACCACCTCGCTGGACATGCGTACTTGCCGCCAAGACTCGGCGAATTCGACGGATCAGGTCGGCATCATTGATGGGTTTGGTGAGGTAGTCGTGAGCCCCTTCACGCATGGCAGTTACACTGTTGTCGATCGAGCCAAAAGCAGTCATGACGAAGACTGGGATTTCGGGGCGGTTGACTTTGATCTCCTGCAGAACTTCAATCCCATTTTTTCCTGGCAAGCGGACATCCAAGAGGACCAAGTCTGGTGAATGAACGTTCACTGCCGGAAGCGCTGCATCTCCATCTTCAACTCTGACGATGGCAAAACCTTCCTTTCTTAAACTCGTTGCCAGGGATTTTCCAACCAACTCATCATCGTCGACTAAGAGCACCAGGGGTTGATGTTTGCTCAATCTCTTTCCTCCGCTGTGTTGGTTTGCTCCACGAGTGGCAAAGTCAGAGTGAATGTGGCGCCTTTTCCCAAACCCGCGGAATTCGCCCGTAGACAGCCGCCCAGTTGCTCCACGGCATTTCTTGCCCCGTAGAGTCCTAAGCCTAGCCCAGCGTCTTTTTCATGGGTACTGAACCACGGCTGAAACAGTTCTTCAGCGAAGAGCTCACCAAAACCCTCGCCATCATCACCTACAGCGATTTCCAGTAGCCCCGCGGAGGTCTTGACATCCAATTCGATCTTGCCCTTTTTGCCGCAAGCGCGACCGGCATTTTGGAGAAGATTGATCAGGATGGGGAGCAAGGCTTGAGGAACTTGAAAATCTCTTGCGATGGCGCGAACCTTAAACTCATGGTGCCCGTCAATCACGCCGCTGGCGGCCGCCGCTTCACGGATCAACTCTCTCAGATCTTCCAATCTAAGTTGTGACGCTGTAAGCCGACTGTCTCGCAGAAGAGACGACAGTGCCTCAGTCATTCTCTTCAGCCCGATGGCGGCGTTGGCAAGGTGTTCTTCCGCCTCTGGATTGATGTTCTCATTCTTTGCAAGGTTGACATAGCGCGTGACTGCATCGAGAGGGTTATTGAGTTCGTGGAGCACTTGGGCGATGTGTCGACCCAATGCCGCTTCTTCTTCTAAATGCACCACGGTCCTCGCTTGTTCACGGTAAGAACGGGCCCAATAGGCCTTTCGCGAAAGAGCGATGATGAGTCGATAGAAGCTCTTTTGATCCACAGGCCACGGGCACCAATGGGAACGCATCCAAGTTGGCACAGATTTCTTGCCAGGAGGCGAACCCACAGCCAAATAGTCGGCAATAGCCTCTTGGCGAATAAGGACAGCAAGTTGTGGGTGCGGAAGAGTAGAGCGGCAATCGAGAAGCAGGAGATCGGTGCGATCTGAAAGAAGAACACTCCTCAATTCTTCAGTCGTTGAGCAATGGCGAATGACAAAACGTCCGGGGAAACCAGCGAGAACACTTGGTTCGTCTGCTGGCCCGAGGACGACAAGACGTGGGACATGTCGACCTTGCCCCCCAGCTCTTGCCCCTGCAACATCGTTGTATTTGGGCATGGCTCCAACCGGTCCTTGTGGACTTCATTAGACAAGGCGTGTTGAGAAAAGTCGACACTCTCTATGGCACATCTCGATATGATGGCTCACAACCCGAGTGTAAGTCTTTGTGTACTATCTGGTTATATGCAAAAAGATGGGAGCCGAGTTGCCACTAAAAAGTGGCATTTTGCGAGAAGATGACCTGACCGTCGCAATAGCGGGCGTCTCCGTTGAGTATCCACGTGATTGCAAGCGGAAGAGCTTGGCATTCAGCCAAAAAGACGCGATCGGCCAACTTGCGGGCGTCGTCTCCCGGTTCCAGAGGAACAGCGCGCTGCAAGACATAAGGTCCGTTGTCATAGACGTTGTCAACGAAATGAACAGTGCAACCGGACACGCGCATTCCCGAAGCTAGGACCGCTTCGTGAACGTGGTGGCCGAAAAAGCCCTTGCCTCCGAAGAGGGGGAGTAGACTGGGGTGGATGTTGATGACTTTGCCGATCAAGGAGTCCGGCAGTTGATAGAATGAAAGATAGCCAGCCATCACGACCAAATCGCAGTTGGAGCGTTCGATGGCTGCTGTGTTTGCTTCACTAAAATCTTCCACAGTATTGAAGTCTCGACGGCGAATTACCTCAACTGGGATTCCTGCTGCGCTCGCAATACTGATGCCGCGAATTCCAGAACGCGACGCAATGACGGCTGCGACCGTGCAATCAAGTAGGCCAGAAGTTATCTGCCCCAAGATGTTCTCAAGGCTACGTCCGGAGCCAGACAAGAGGATGCAGATACGGCGAGTTCCCATATCTTATTCAACCTTGTTCATGAGGTTGGTCATGCGTCATGCTAGTCATCTAAGCTCCTGGAGCAGGCCTTTCACAATAGCGTTCAATTTGGGTTCTGCCGTCGCCGCAGTTCTTAGAATGTCAGCCAGCTCGACTGGATGGAGTGCGTCGGGCAAACAGGAATCGGTGATGATTGAAAAAGCGCAGACTCTCATGGACTCATGATTGGCGACGATCACTTCGGGGACTGTACTCATGCCAACAAGGTCGGCGCCAATGGCTTTCAAAAAACGGTATTCCGCACGGGTTTCTAAGCAAGGTCCTGGTACAGCAACATAGACCGCCCGGTGCATTCTGACACCCGCTTTCATGGCAACAGATTCAGCGAGTGCTGAAACCTCTTTGTCGTATGGAGCGCTCATGTCAGGGAATCGCGGCCCCAGATCGTCGTCGTTGACGCCGATAAGAGGGTTGCCTCCTAAGAGGTTGATGTGATCTTCCAAGACGCAAATATCACCGACATCGAATTTTGGATTCATTCCACCACAAGCGTTTGAAACGATGAGGAGGCTGGCACCCATGGCGTGCATCACGCGAACTGGAAAAGTGATTTGCTGCAGATCGTAGCCTTCATAAAAATGAAAACG
>JAJRYU010000693.1 GCA_024275615.1 Planctomycetota bacterium | reverse complement strand
TCAAAAGCAAGACTGTTGCCCACCGCCGTCGTGGGCAGTATCGCCGCTCACTCATTCACTATCTGAGAGGCGAATACGAGATGGCCGAGAATCAAGCCAACCGGATGATTCGTACCGACCCCCTTGATGCCAGCGCGCTTTTGGTCTTGGGTATGATTCAACGGGAGTCAGGTGAACCAAAACGAGCCATCAAAACTTTTAGGCGCGCACTTCGAGCTGCGACAACGGACTTCTGGAACGATGACATCCGTCGCGAGATCGAAGCCACAAGAAGCTCATAACCTGCCCTATTCGTGATCAAGACTATCGTAGACGATTAATTGCATCCCCAATTAGAGACCGATCATCATCGCTGAGATTCATGGCGAGCAATTTTTCCAATTGTGGAATGTCCTTTTGCTCAGCACGGCGTGACAAGTACATCAACATGGAACGACTTGCCTTGTCCCGCGCCAACATGGTGTCGACGATCTTCGGGATCCACTTTGATTTGGTCACAGTCGGAAAAAACTTGTCGATGTAACGCGCCACTGTGTCGTTGCCATCATTCGTCAAGGAGCGTTCTAAGAGCTGATCAATTTCCTGGTCACTGCCGTTCTGCAACAGCGCCAACACGGCATGCCCACGAAGGTCTTGCAGCTCTTTGGTGGCTGGAGCTGATTCTTCGGGGAGATAGATGGCTTCCTCGAAATCTCCATCCAACAGTTCAAAGAGTTTCTGATGCGCCTCTGGTGACTGGACTTTCGCCAACCCAACGATAGCCTGACGCCGATCCACGGACTTGGACTTATCGAAAAACCGCGTCATCATGGCTTCGGTTCCAGGCGCGCCCAGGAATCCAGCACGAGCGACGAGTTTGGCGCGACGCAGAGGGTCGATCTCACTGTCAATGAGATTCTCCATAGCGCCGACCGCAACTTTGGTCCTTCCCATAAGGTGCTGAAGCGTCTCGCCAACCATCTCCGGGTCGGCTTCGTAATACTCCGCGATGGCATCAACGTAGGGCGCACTACCCCAGTTGCGAAATGAAGTGAGTAGGTAGTATTTGAGAGTGGGATCATCACAGGCTCGAAAGTACTCAGCGAGCTGCTTTTCTTCTTCTGGTGTCATCTTCGACATGGCTTCGCGCAGTTCATTGAGCTTGACCTTGAGTTGAAGATCGTTAGCGACGTACTTATCCCGCCCCCGGGTCAAGTATTGGAGTTCGCCCAAAACATGTGGCAGCCCGTCCCAACGTCTCTTGCGTTCATCAGGAAGACTCACCGGTCCTGCTTGGAGCCACGGCGGCAAGTCCTTCGCATGCAAATTGCCGAATGGGGTCTGTGCCCGAGTTTGTCGAGCATCTTCACCTGCCACCGTCTTTTCGTCCCGACTCCCCTTCCCTTGGTTGGGTGTGGCGCCGTCTTCAATGAATGCCACCCAAATGGCATAGCCGAGAAAAGCCGCTAACATGCCGAGCAAGACTGGGATTACCCACTTCATCTATTGACATCTCCACCATAGCTGACAGTTTGACAGACAGCTTCCGAGCACCGGAGTGAGGCTGCCATCCTGTCACGCATCTGAGAACCGATCTGCGCGCCTAAACTGGTCTTAGGGCTATAGATTAGGGACTTATGGAGAGGGAACCAAGGTTGGTCCGGTTCTTGCTCTATCCGCTACGAATACCCCGGTTTGGAGGCCGGCCGTGAACACTATGCGCAACATCTTGTTGGTCGACGACGACATTAGGCTTTTGGCCACCATGAATGATGCGCTGGAACGGGAAGGCCTGAACTGTTATCGAGCATCGTGTCCACGGGAAGCTGTTGAGCTGGCCCAAAGACATCGGATTGACGCGACGATCTTGGACATGTTCCTTGGCAGTCGTACCGGACTTCAAACTTTGATGGAATTGCGCGAAATTCATCACGCGCTGGCTGCCATCTTGATGTCTGGACACTTGACCGAAGAAATTCGCTTAGAAGCGAAGATCATGGGTGTCACTTGCCTTTTGGACAAGCCAATTGAACTTGGCAACCTCAGGCGAGCCGTATCAAACCTCACTTTCCATGAGTGAGGCAGGAGTCGAGCCAAACTCGAATGAGTTGGCTGGTAATGAAAGTGAAGAATGCCGGCACATCGGCAAATAGGAGATCAAAGAGAATGGCCATTAAGCTGCAACCCCTGAATGACCGTGTCATTGTCAAACGTGTCGAAGCCGAATCGAAAACAGCAGGCGGTATCATCCTGCCGGACTCGGCCAAGGAAAAGCCAAAAGAAGGCATCATTGTTGCCATCGGTGAAGGCAAGTTGAACAAAAACGGCGAGCGCGCGCCTCTACAGGTCAAGAACAAAGACCGTGTCATTTTCAGCTCATATGCTGGAACCGAAATCAAAGTCGACGGCCAAGATTTGTTGATCATGGGCGAAGACGACATCCTCGCCATCGTTGGCAAGTAATCTCAAACAAATAGCCCGAAAGGAATGATTCCATGGGTGCAAAGAAAATCGCGTTTGACCAAGAAGTGTACAACGCCCTCCGCAACGGTGTGAAACAACTCGCACAGGCGGTCAAAGTCACGTTGGGCCCACGAGGGCGCAATGTTGTTATTGCCAAGAGCTTCGGTAGTCCCACCGTCACCAAAGACGGTGTCACCGTTGCCAAGGAAATCGAGATCGAAGACGCCTACGAAAACATGGGCGCACAAATGGTGAAAGAAGTAGCCAGCAAGACCAATGACGTTGCCGGCGACGGAACCACAACTGCGACCGTCCTCGCTGAGGCCATCTTCGAAGAAGGTCTAAAGAACGTCATCGCTGGCGCCTCTCCCATTGGCATCAAGCGAGGCATCGATTCGGCCATTACACTCGTTGTCGATCAGTTGCACAAGACATCGAAGAAGGTGAAGACCAGCCAAGAAATCGCCCAAGTCGCGTGTATCGCCGCGAACAACGACAAAGCCATCGGCGACAAAATCGCTAAAGCTATGGAGAATGTCGGCAAAGACGGTGTCATCACTGTCGAAGAAGGCAAGAGCCTGAATACAGAAGTCACTTGGGTCGAAGGCATGCAATTCGACAAGGGCTACCTGTCTCCCTACTTCGTGACCAGCCCTCAGGACATGGAAGTCGTTCTTGACAACCCCTACATCCTGGTCCACGAAAAGAAACTGACCAATATCAAAGATCTGATTCCAGTCTTGGAGAAGGTCGCTCAAGCTGGCCGTCCCATCTTGATCATCGCGGAAGACATCGAAGGGGAAGCCCTGGCAACCCTCGTTGTTAACAAGATCCGCGGTATCATGACTTGCTGCGCCGTCAAAGCCCCGGGTTTTGGCGATCGGCGTAAGGCCATGATGCAAGACCTCGCAGTCTTAACCGGTGCCACAGCTGTTTTCGAAGATTTGGGTATCAAGGTCGACGAGTTGACAATCAAGGACCTTGGAGCTGCCAAGCGGGTGATCATCGACAAGGACTCGACAACAATCGTCGAAGGCGGAGGCAAGAAGGCCGAGATTACTGCTCGCATTGGTCAAATTCGTTCCGAGATCGAATCCACCAGCAGTGACTACGATGCCGAGAAGCTTCAGGAGCGTCTGGCAAAGTTGTCCGGTGGTGTTGGGCAAATCAACGTTGGTGCCGCCACAGAAACCGAGATGAAAGAGAAAAAGGCTCGTGTTGAGGACGCTCTCAACGCCACCCGAGCTGCGGTCGAAGAAGGCGTCTTGCCCGGTGGTGGTTGCGCGTTGATTCGCGCCGGTAAGGCCATCGAAAGATCAGACATCGAAGGTGACGAGCGGATCGGCCTGGAAATCGTCAGGCGTGCCCTTTCAGCTCCTTTGTTCCACATTGCTGAGAACGCTGGATTCAAGGGTGATGTTGTCGTTCAAAACGTCACGGATGCCAAGGGGTCTGAAGGTTTCAATGCCGCCAACGGCGAGTATTGCGACTTGATTAAGCAAGGCATCATTGACCCGACCAAGGTCACACGGACTGCCCTTCAGAATGCTGGCTCAATTGCTTCGCTGCTTTTGACCACCGAAGCTCTGATCGCTGACATGCCTGCCGACAAGAAGGCCGCTCCCGCAGCCCCCGACATGTACTAGAGTCCATACTCTTTTGTGTGTCCAAGAACGACGCCGTCCAGAGATTGCCTCTG
>JAJRYU010000692.1 GCA_024275615.1 Planctomycetota bacterium | reverse complement strand
TGAGGATCACTGAGTTTGTCACTTTGAGCGACCCCGCCGCTTCTTCAATGATTCCGTAGAAAACGACAACGACAGGAAAAGGTATTCCAGGTGAGTTTGTGAGATGCCATGGAGTGGGGGTCGACGGCACCAATTGGGGGCAAGGATCTGCGAATGTGCTGTTTGTGACCAAAAACCCCACCGGGTTTGCAGGCGAAGCTGAACAAGGGAACCACATCACCGGACCGATGCCGAAAGGCAAAGTCAATTGAAGGGCAGGTGATGGGTAGCTGATGAATCCATACAAGGCGAAATGCGCCGGATTCGGATTTGCCTGGGGTTGAAGCATGGAGAAATTGAGAGTGTCATTCACCTTCGCCGTGACCGTGCGGTTGGAACCACCAGCGCTGTTGTTGATGTGAAGGGTGTCGTAAGGACCATTCGCCGCTGCCCCAAGAGTTCCCGCCATGATGGTCGGGTCGTAGAGCGTGCTTGTCGCCGGGTTGCGCGCCGGTAGGACGACGGAAAAGCCGCTAACACCAGCGATTTCCGAGCCTTGGGCACCCACCAGGATTTCCCCCAGACCATCCCCATCTACGTCGCCCAATGGAGCCAAGCTGGAACCAAAGCGTTGATTCGCGGCGCGTCCGAAGAGTTCATAGCGTGCTGTGTTTGAGGCTGACGAATAGCTGTAGATCTTTCCACAATCGATACTGGGCCCGTCAAATCCCGGCGCTCCGATGACGATGTCTTCCACCGTGTCGCCATCCATGTCAAGACTGTGAGCCAAAGCGGAGCCAAGTTCATCTCCGGGATTTTCACCGAAGAAAGCACTGATGGGCATCAGCATGTTCGATTCGTAGATCACTGCAATTCCAGAGTCCACGCCGCCAGGTCCATCAAACCCAGGGGCGGAAACAACATAGTCCCTTTGTCCGTCAGCGTTTTGATCAGTCCATGTGGCCATGTCTTTTCCAAGACGGTCGCCGGGGGTCGAACCATCGACAACGGCGAGCCTGGCTCCCGTTGAACTGGAGATCACGGCGAAGCGACCGCTTTGCGTACCGCCAGGAGTGGCAGCAGGAATCCCTACGAGCATATCGTCCTTACCGTCGGAATCTTGATCGCCGATGCGAATCACGGCATAGCCGAATTCCAAGTCACCGGTGGTCTCATTGCCGTCGATGGTCAAAAGAACCGCTCCGTCAATTCCCGAGAATATCCGAATCGATCCAACTCCCGATGTCGCTCCGACGATCTTGCCAGGTGAGGAGACAGCGAAGTCCGGGCGGGAATCGTTGTTGAGGTCACCCAAGGAAACGAGGGAGCTGCCCATGAGTTCATCAACTTGTGTGCCGTCGATGTGGTAGATCTCAACATGAGTTGCACCGGAATATATGCGGAGGATGCCAGCGTCGGCGAGCCCATTGGTCGCTGCTCGTGGGGAAGCGACAGCGTAGTCGGCCACGGTGTCCAAATCGACATCACCAAGGGGCGCAATAACGCTGCCATATGCCTCTCCTGGGCTGGCACCGTCCAAGGTCTGAAGCAAGGTGCCCTTGGCGCCGGAGAAGATCCTCACGCGCCCAGCATCGATACCATTGGGGCCATCATAGAGCGGTGAACCGACTGCGAAATCAAAGATACCATCGCCGTCAAGGTCGCCGATGGTGGTACCAGCCGTTCCGCAGAGATCATCTGTTTGTTCGCCGGGTTGGAGATAAAGTTTGGTCGAGGGATCCGCTAAGCTAAGTGCTGCTTGAAAAGCGACACCATAGGCATTTAAGAATCCCGCAGCGAAGATCGGATCAAAACCTGGGGTGCCTAAGTCCCTGGTTGTTGTGCGCAAGATGTCGTGGACTTCTGTTGGCGTCAATGCCGGGTTGACGGACAAAGCCAAGGCCGCGGTGGCGCTACCATAAGCCGTGGCGAAGCTCGTGCCCCCTTGATAGACGTAGTCGTCTGGATCGATGAAGCCATCAGCACCACTGCGGTCAATGGTCAAAACTTGGTTGGCAGGTGCGGTGTAGGCCATGTTGGCGCCGGTGGCGGAAAACGAAGCCAATGTGCCGTCAAAGTCGAGTCCGACCAAACCATGAACACTGGCGAGATTCGCCGGATAGCGGGTGCCCAAAAGAGGGTCATTCCCAGCAGCGGCGAAATGTAACATACCGTTGGCTGCGGTTAGGTTGTACTTTGTTGTTGTTGCTGCTGGTTGCGCTCCAAGCACGACGCTGTTGTTGGTGATTTGGACGTTGTTTGTTTCACACCATGCCAAGGCGTTCACAGTCCAGCTTGAAACAGTGATGAAACTCGTGTTTGAAGTACTCAGGTAACACCGTGCTGTGACCAGCTGAGCATCTGGAACCAAACCGGCAATGCCCAAGCCGTTATTGTGGGTGGCGGCAATGATGCCTGCAACACTTGAGCCGTGATTGTCGAACTGATTAATCGGTTCTCCGGCACCGACATCAGTTGTTGTGTCGACACCAGCAATGGCGAAAGGCATGTCTGGGTGATCCTTTTGCACGCCGTCATCAAGAACGGCCAGCTTAATGGCCGTTGAACCGGTTGAGATGTCCCAAGCTTCAACGATGTCCATATCGATGTCGGTGAGGGCGTATCCCAATTGTAGATTCTGTGAAACGGCCCACATTTCGACCAAACGTGGGTCATTCGGAACGCCGACTTTTTCGCCAGTGAAGCAGAAGTCTGGCTCGGCGAACTTGACGACCTTCAAAGTCGATAGATTGTTCGACAGGCGCAGGAGGTCGCTGCCGTTTCTTGTCTGACAAGTGACGCGATAGGCATCGGGGATGCCACCCCAGTTGCTGTCGGCAACAGCGCCGAATTGGCCGAGGAGTGCCTGAGCCTCAGCCTTGTTGGTCCCTTCAACGAAGCGAACGAGAAGATCAGGAGTTGGGAATAGGTGGCCGCCTAGAGCATCGCGAAAAACAGGAGTAGCGAAGGCGATGACATCGGATGTGGCCAATCGACTGAGGAAGGCGTCAAAGGCAGTCGCGCTCTGAGCGCTAGTGGGAACGGCAACCATGGACCATCCCGGCAACGCATACGCCTCAACTGTTTCGCTCTTGATTCCCAATTCCAAGAGGGAGCTATTTTGGTAGCCGTCTTGCCATTGGATAGCGACAAACTGAGAATTCCAGTCTAATGGGCGTGCTTCACCAAAATAGCTGTGTTCCCATTGTCCGGCGGCCAGCCCGCAGAACACGGCTCCAGCTACTACAATCATTGTGACTATTTTACGGCTATCTATCATCGTGGTGCCTCTCAATCGCAGGCAACTTCTTGGTGTTGCCAACCAGGGATTCCAACAAGTGAAAGAACTGTCATAGGGACATTCATAGAACGACTTGATGGAGTTGTTACGGCCTAAGTCAGGTTAGAATTGTTGCCCTGCAGACTCAAGTTAATCATTGAATTGTCGAGATCAGGAAATTGCACTTAGGAACCCCGGGCGATGACCTCGTAAAAGGTTTATTGATAAAACGTTACAAACGTTTCCTGGCTGATTGCCAGCTTGAGTCTGGTAAATTAGTCACGGCTCATTGTCCAAACACGGGCAGCATGAAGACCTTGTTGGGTGAGAATCGACCAGTTTGGCTCAAAACTCACAACAGTAGCCGGAGAAAACTGCCCTTCACCCTCACTCTTCTTGGTGTAGATCATGGGGGCTGGGCGTTGATTGACACCAGTTTGCCGAATCACATTGTCAAAGAGGGGATCATTCAGGATCTCTGTCCGCCCTTGTCCGGATATAGCGGTGTGCAATCTGAAGTCCCCTATGGATCTCGCCGGAGTCGTATTGATCTCCTTCTGACTGACCGAAATGAAGGGTTTTCCGACCGGCGCGCTTGCTACGTCGAAATCAAGAACGTCACGATGGCCTCGCAAACGCACAAGGCCCGAGCCGATTTTCCAGATTCTTGCACTGAAAGAGGCAAGAAGCACTTGTGGGAATTGAGAGACATGGTGGCTGAAGGATATCGTTGTGTTCAGTACTACCTTCTGGGGCGCACTGATCGATCGTCTGTGGGAATTGCCGACGACATCGATCCAGAATATGCCGGGGCATTGAGAGAGGCTCTGGCACAGGGAGTGGAGGTGGTTTGCCAACGTGTCGATATCGCCGACGGAGAGGCTGTACTTGGGGCGATGTGTCCGTTTGATTTCGAGTGAGGTGGAAGGCGACCGAATGGTCTCGCACCTATCCTGATGCCGAACGGTGGCGATCATGCTGCTGGCAGGAAGCGAGGTCTATCTCGGCGCGCGCAAGTACGCGCATGACGCCGACACTGTGCTCACCGTTGGTGAGTGGCTGAGCCCGGTTTGAGCAGCATTGGACGAAGTGTTGGCACTCTTCGAGAAGAGGTTCGCATTGTGGCAACTTGACGACTTCTTCATCGCCTTTTCGTTCTGTGGTTTGACCGGTGGCATCGACATCGATTCCTGCATCCAGAATCACCAGTTGTGCGTCTTTGCGAAGATCGTCAAAGACTGCCATTTTCTTGGATCCAACGACGACGAGTTTTTGTTCCTTGAATGGGTGCAACCAGGAAACAAAGACGTGGGCTCGTTCCCCAGAAGGGAACTCCAAGTGAGTCACGGTCACATCCTTGATACCGGCTTGAAGCCAGTTGCCCCCGGTGGCCTTCACGACCGTCGGTTCGGACCCGATCAAGTGCAAGATGACAGCGATGTCATGAGGGGCAAAGCTCCAGAGAATGTTCTCTTCTTGGCGCACTGTTCCAAGGTTGAGTCGGTTTGAATAGACATAGCGAATCTTGCCGAGTTCGCCCCGGTCGATGAGAGTCTTGAGACGTTTGATCGCCGGATGAAACAAGAGGATATGGCCGGTCATGAGAAGGCGACCTTGGCGTTTCGCTTCGGCCTGCATGGACTTCGCATCTTCCAACCCCAGTGCCATGGGTTTTTCGACGAAGACATCTAACCCACGATCGAGGGCGCGCATTGCCAAATACGTGTGAGTTGCAGCAGGTGTTGCGATTGCTGCGGCTGAGATCTTCTTCCAGAGTCTTTGGGGGATGTCTGAGTCGATCGAATAGGTCGGAATTCCGTAAGTCGCTTCGACGTTCTTCCTGGCTTTCGCGCAGGGATCAACAACAGCGACCACAACACCGAGTTGGTTGAAACATCGAACCAAGTTGCGTCCCCAGCGCCCTGCGCCGTAGATGCAGACTCCGCACTTCTCTTTCGGTGTTGTTGATTCCATGGTGGCCGATTATCGACTGTTCCGGCCGAAATCACAAATCACAGCAGAAAACCACGGCCGATAGGCACGGAAGAGACGATCGATCAGATTTCTTCGGCCACGGACTGGAGCTTCTTGTAGTCCATCTGTGAACTGAGCACCAACCAGACATCGCCGGACTGACGCACCATGACGCCTCTCTTGGGGCAGCCAAAGAGGCAGGACCCCTTTTTCTTACCCATGGCGATTTCGTGGAGC
>JAJRYU010000691.1 GCA_024275615.1 Planctomycetota bacterium | reverse complement strand
TTGATGCTCGGTCGAGCGATGATGACGTGATCCGCGCACGCAACGGCAACTTCATCAATCGGGCCTCCAAGCTCTAGACGTGGCAAGGTTTTGTTGCTACGACTCGCTTCCCACGAGCATTTCATGATCAAGAAACCGAACGGTTTTAGCTTAGTCAAGATGGCAATCTTGTGCTCGACGATGATGGTCATGGCCGCTACCATTGCATTCTTCTATCTCAGTGCGCTTGAGGTCGCTGAGAAGACGCCTCATATTCGTGGCGCTAGACCCCTGGCCAATGCCTTTGACACGCTTGGTTTTGCTCAAGATGTTCTTCCCGACACTTTCTTGCGCGTCGCCGATCGCGATCTTCTTGATCCCTGGGGCGATTTTTCCGTAATTGCAAATCCGGATGGTGGAGCTGCCGCTCCTATGGCTCCTGCAGCAGTTTTTTGCCGGAATGAAGATGGCAGCATTTCCGCCGATCTTGATGGTGATGGCGCAATTGATTTGTGTTGTGTGGGGCTCAGCAAAGCCCATCTCGAAATGCTCTCGCGGCTAACCTCTCACGAGTCCGAGACTGGGCGGGCTCGCGGATGGTTGCGCAAGTAGACTTCTCTCAGCTGTTCCGGTGATATTTTTGTGTAGATTTGTGTCGTGTTGACGGATGCATGTCCCAGGAGTTCCTGAACTTCCCGGAGCCCGGCACCACCTTGAAGGAGGTGTGTTGCGAAGGAATGACGCAATGAGTGGGGACTAATCGATATTGGCAGGTCTGCTGCGAGTAGGCGTTTCTTGAGAATACGTCGGACGCTTCGGTCCGAGAGCGGGCCACCGCGGTCATTGAGAAAAACGTGTTGGTCCGCTCTTGCTTGCGCTTTTTGCTGGCGCAGTGGCAGGTATTCGTCCAGAGCTTCGCGCGCGAATTTCCCCAGGGCTGCCAACCTTTCTTTGTTGCCCTTACCTAAGAGGCGAGCAATGCCCTCTTCAATGTCGAGGTCGCCGATCTGAAGACCGCAGGCTTCGCTGACTCGGGCACCCGTGCTGTACAAGAATTCAAAAAGGGCGCGGTCGCGGATGTTGATGAAACCGTTGCCGTGCATCACTTGGAACAGAGAATCGATCTGCTGTGATGATAATACGGTTGGCAAACCCCGGGGCCCAGGCGAAGACTTCAACAGGGTAGCAGGGTTGCTGGCGATCTTGCCTTGCCGATGCATGAAGGCGAAGAATGCTCGGAGTGCTGCTGCTTTTCTGGCTACGGTGGCAGGGGCGTAGCCCCGGGAGATGAGGTCGGAAAGGAAGAGCCGCAAGTGGTGGAGCTCAATCTCGGCGAGCCCAGGATTTCCACGGTTTTCTTTCAACTCAGCGAAAAAACTGTTCAAATCGCTGCGGTAAGCCTTCAATGTGTGCGGCGAGACACCTTGGCCTTCTTCTATGATCTTGAGAAATCCGTCTAAATCGATCATGGTGCAATTCTAACTGGGAAGGGGACGACTGGTCCCATTTTTTGCGGCTCGGCTTTGCCTAACGCGACGAGTGGATGATTCAGCGATTGAGATAGATGCTCCAAGAGGTCATTGATACCGAATTATGCGCCAGTGCGCTCTACGCTCGACTTGAGTCGGTACCGGGGAAGATCCTCCTTGATGACAGTGCGCGAGGGTTAGGCCAGCGGTTTTCAATTCTGGGAATCGACCCACGGGCTACGTTGACTGTCCAGGGAAGGCGCTACATCCACCGACGACGAGGAGGGGGACTCCAGGTTGCCAGCAATTTGGCCGTGCTTGCCCGTTCGATGCTGCAAGAGCTTCGAGATCTCGGAGCAGCGCCCCTCGGAGAGAAGGTCTTTGCTGGTGGTCTCATGGGCTACTTGGGTTATGAACTCAACGATCAATTCGAAGATATTCCGGCGACGAACCCGGCTGACTCCAGTCTTCCAGATGCAGTCTTGGCAGCGTACGATATTTGGTTGGAGATCGATGAAAGTCAAGACAACCGTGTGCGCATCTTGAGCCTGGACTCATCAGAAGACGCCATCAAGCGCATCGCACATGTGAAGGACCTAATCAAGAATGGCCCAGCCTTGCCGGTCTATACGGCCCCTGAAAAGCGGCGTGTCGCTCAGTCGAATCTCTCGAAAGACGTGTACTTGGGGTTGGTAGAGAAGATACGGCAGAAGATCCGAGCGGGTGACGTCTATCAGGTCAACTTGACCCAGAGGTTCTTGACGGCGATCAGCGACAGCCCTATTGCGGTCTTCGAGCACATTCGGCAACAGCACCCGGCACCCCTCGGAGCTCTGATGGAATGGGGGAGAAGTGCGATTTCTTCTCATTCACCAGAGAGTTTCTTACGGCTTGATGGCGCCCGCGTTGAAACGCGACCAATCAAAGGAACAACGGCGCGCGCCAAGGACCCAGCAGAAGACGAGCGACAACGCCGTCTACTGGAGAAAAGCGAAAAGGATCGAGCCGAACTGGCAATGATCGTCGACCTTATGCGCAACGATCTTTCACGAGTTTGCCGCCCGGCATCGGTGAGTGTCATTAACCATGCTCAGACCAGAAGCGTTCCCACAGTTCATCATTTGGTCTCCCAAATTCGAGGTCGGTTGAAGGAAGGAGCCGATTTCTTCGATTTGTTGAAAGCCTCGTGGCCTGGCGGATCGATTACCGGCGCCCCGAAGATCGCCGCGATGAAGGTGATCAACGAGCTTGAGCACGTACGCCGCGGGCCCTATACCGGATCCATGGGTTATGTCAGCATCGATGATCGGGCTGAATGGAGTATTGCCATCCGAACCCTCGTGTTAGAAAACGGCTATGCCCGTATTCATGGCGGCGGTGGCATTGTCATCGACTCCGACCCAGAGCATGAATACGCGGAATCAGTGGTAAAGGTGGCGGGTATTCTGGATGCCCTAGATACGGATTTGGTGACTTCATGTCCTATGTCCTCAACGGTAAATTCTACAAAAACGATCAGTTGACGCTTTCTTGGCGCGACCCATTCTTCGAAACCGGTTTGGGAGTCTTCGAGACACTTCGAACAATTGACGGCAAACCGATGTTTTTGGCGCGTCATCTCACTCGACTCTTAGGAGGCGCCAAGACCCTTGGCATGTCAGTGTCCCTGAGTCTTTCCACCCTGGGTGTGCAAATTGAACAAATTGTCCAAAGCCAGCCAGGTGAGGAGGCCCGGATAAAAATCTGTTTGCTGCAAAGCGAAACCACTGTCGACACACTGGTTACAGGGGAAGTCGCTCCCGCATTTGTCCCACAAACCGTTCCGCGAAGTGCGATGTTACAGGCTTCACCGTTCGCTCTTGGGTGTGACCTGCCACGGACGAAACTGTGGAATCGGATGCCGTATACGCTGGCACGGCAAAAAGCCGTGGACTTGGGCTATGACGATGCCCTTTTTTTGTCACCAAACGGCCATCTCATGGAAACGACACGCGCTAATTTCTTCTTCATTCGCTCAGGTGCTCTCTTGACGCCGAAATTGGAGGAAGGCATTCTTCCTGGAGTCACTCGGGCCTGTGTGATTGATGAAGCAATTGCCTTGGGAATCCGAGTGGTTGAGGGCGAATTCGATCGTTCCGACCTCAAAACCGCCGATGAGGCCTTTTTGACTGGTTCTTTTTCTGGAATTCAGCCCCTCACACGTATTGAGGACGTGGCCTATGCCGCCGCGCCTGGCCCTTTGACCCGTGATTTGACTGTTGCGTATGAACGGGCAGCCAGGGGTTCGATATGTTAATATTGAGAGGACTTGTTCACAAAGATCTGAACAATTCTGGTCCGTGGAACCTGGGCCGATCAATTCGGTGACCGGGTTGTCCGATTAGCGAGGAATACGATGAAAATCTCTCAGTTTCTTTTGGTCTTGTTGGTGATGACGATGGCGGTGGTCCCAGTTGCTTTTGCGGGATGCCAAGAGAAGAAGAAAAAGCCTCAGGAGCCGACAGAAGAGTCGATCGCAGCCTTACAAGAGGCTATCGACGACTTGATTGGCGCCCTAAAAGACAAAGATGTCGAAGAGTGCAAGGCTTCGATCGACAAGATATCTGTCAAATATGACGGCGGCACTACCAAGCTCAAGAGTGTGGCAGTGGCGCAGATCAAGAAATGTCTCAAGAACAAAGACAGGTCTGTTCGGAACGCCGCGATCTCTGGCCTCGGTCAAACCGGTGGCGACGCCATCAAGATATTGATGAAAGGTGCGAAAGCAGCGAAGAAAGAAGTCACTCTTCAGCAGCGTTACTTGAATTCTGCCGGTAAACTCCGTGAGGAGAAGACGATTCCTGAATTCCTCAAGTACCTAAACAACAAAGACAACAACATCATCAAGACGGCAATCTACGCCTTGGGGAACTACAACGAAAGTAGCACCAAGATTCGCAAGGAGATTGTCAAGTCTTTGCTCAAGCGCTACGCCTCGGTTGCCAGCGCGGCCAACAAGCCGACTCCCAAAACCACTGACAAAGCGCGCTACGAGGCCCTCTATAATCCATTCGAGTCAACCCTAAAGAAGTTGACCAAGCAAGAACTGAAAGGGGCCAATATCTGGAATAAGTGGTTTCGAAAAGACGGGAAGAAGAGAAAGGAGTGGTAGGCAACTCGCGGTCTACCCATGGCAAACGCTCTTTTGGAAACTGAGACTGACCCCGCGTCCAAGAATCGTCTTTGGCAGCACGTTTACTTGCGACTCATTAAGCCGGTACTGACTGTCAAGGACACACCTCATGCTTTGGCCTTAGGGATCACCATCGGCTTGTGGATTAGCTTGACACCCACTGTTGGTATCCAGATGACCCTGGTTGTTGTCGTGGGCACGCTTTTCAAGGCCAATCGCATCGCCGGAGTCGCCATGACCTGGATATCTAATCCTGTCACGTTTTTGCCGATGTACTACGTATACTACCGGATTGGAGTTCTCTTGTCTGGCGAGACCCCGACGAGCTATGCCGCACTCAAGGATACGGCCTCTGCCAACACGGGGTGGAATTTGGTCGTTTGTTTCTTTGAGCTGCTTGGCAAACCCCTTTGGATCGGCAGTCTTCTTGTGGCTACCGTCTTTTCCATTCCGGCCTATCCCCTTTGCCGGCGCTACTTTGAGAATCGGGAAGAAAAAAGGCGGATTTTGGCGGAAGGCACCGACCCTGGTGGGCGTCCGACAGATGAGGCAGCGACGAACTGATGCGCATTTGGATGATACTTTTGTTGTTGGTTTCGACTCTGGCTGCTTTGAGCGTGGGTGTCTGGTATCTCGGGCACCGGGGGGATGACGGCATCGAACCAGCACTTGAATTGCCGCAGACCGACGCCTTCGTCGATGTATTTTATGCCAAGGACGATGACACGGAGTATTTGCTGCGCCCGGTATTTGGCGATTCTGCTCAGGATCAATTTGATGCTGAGCAACTTAATCGAATGTTGGGGCGTTCAGGAGCCTGGCAGTTTGCTAGGCTTTGGCTCATCAATCACAGTAAGACAAAACTGCCTTTTAGTGCCCAGGAAGATTCAGCATTCACCATGGTCTTAGCCAATGGCGATGTTGTTGAGACCACTGCTTTGGCCACTCTTGTTGCGAAAGATGATCAAAGTACATTGACGGCGAGTGACAAGATGATGTTGTCGGCACTGGGGGGCTTTCGCCGCAAGGAGGTGGAAAGCAACGCGCTTGTTGACCTCATCATCGCCATGCCGTCGGGCATAGACCTGAAAACGGTGAAGGCCCTATCTTCGCCGACTCACAAGGTGATCTTTGTCGTCTCGAAAGCAAGACGCGCCGATCTGCGACAATTCATCTCGGCGCCTACTGGGCGAGTAGAAGAGTTATTGATCACCACGGAAGAAGCGTCTGCAGAACAAGCACAAGCCAGCCCCAAATGAGGACTTGATGATGAGCCGACGATCGCCAAGGAGCGCTGACAATTCGCCATACAGACGGAAGAAATCGATAAGGCCTGATGAGGCTGCGCCGAACGATGACGTTGAATCTGAAGAAGAGGTGGACGGTTCACTCGAGCCCGGGCAGATGGCTCAACTCATCGTCGACATGCGTAACGGTGCCGTTGACCGTCAAGCGGCCAATGCGATCTCTGGTCCGTTGAGCGATCTTGCCCAAGCGTTCGCGATGCAGGCGGAAATCCTTCGCGGTGTCCACGAGTCTCAAGTGGAACTCAATGAGACTCTCAAGAAAGATGGCAAGGCCGAAATGATGGTCAATGCCACAGACTCTCTCAATAGCACCTTCAAAGGTGTGCGGTCAGTGCAACAGAAACTGCTCGACGAGCTCGAAGATAGGGGCAAACGATCTCGCAGCAACGTGACTTGGGCTATTGGCGCCAGTTTGGCCATTGTTGTCACCATCGTTGGGTTGTTTTGGTGGAAGGACCTGAGGGACGCGGACAAAATAAGCGACATTTCCGAAGAAGTGGAACGCAAGAATTCAGCGTTGCTGGACGCTAGCTTCGCCAAACTCGACGAGATCGGTAGCTCTGCAGAATCTTGGCGAAAATTGGCAGACGATGGGCGGAGGCAGGTCCGCAATCTTGAGAGTGAGATAGGTGAATTGAGAGCGCGCAATGACGATCTTGAACGTTCCCTCAAGGAATCTCGTGGTCTCTCAACAGCGGAGTCCGGAGAATTGGATCGTTTGCGCCGCGCGGAGGCCAAGTCAAAGCCCGAAATCGAACGGTTGACGTCTCGTGTCAAAGAAGTTGAACGGGAAAAAGCAGCAACTCTGAAGCGTTTGGAAACTGCTCGAGAGGAAGCGAATCACTTGCGCATGGAGGTGATTGCGAAACTCAATCGAGTAGGTGCGGAGAGAATGGCTGGCCAAGACGAAGAGGACGCCACAAAAAAACGGGTCATTGGCGCGAAAGAAGCCAGAGACGTCATGACCGCTGCGGAGAAGAGTCCAAAGGAGACGCCCCCCTTGGCTCTCTCCAGCCAAAGAGTCATTGACGACCTCAATGAACTCATGGCAAATCACCGGGGCAGCCGTGTCTATCGTTTTGAGAGCATTGGCAAGGTTGGGAAGCACCATCTTGAGGATGTCGTTCTTACGGAATCAGCTACGGGCCAAGGAGTTATCAAGAAAGTCAGGGCCAAAAAGCTCGATGTGACGATTTCCGGAAGAGGGGACATCGTTGAAATCAACTTTGGCGATGGCGACGTACAGCAGAGACGCCCACAAGGCTCAATGGGACCTTGGACGAGTTTCTACAATGGCCGCTACCGAGTGACGATCTATTGCTTAAACGGAGAGAAGTGGATGGCTCGAAATTACGGCTTTTTCATTGTCAATTGACCACGATACAGGCCAAGGGACAGACCGAGATACAGTCTTCACACGATGTACAATGCTCCTGGTCAATGACGAACTGATCGGCTTCTTCGACGATACAGTCTTCAGGACAAGGTGCGACGCATAGAGCGCAGCTCACGCATTCTTCTTGGATCGAAATAGACATCAACCAAGCCTACCCAAGGTCTTTGCCCTGGGTCGGCTCTTTTGCTGAGCTTTGTTATTCTATCGTTGCAAGTCTTTGGGAAATTATTCTTGCGTAAGATCTGAACCATCGATCGGGAGTAGAAAATCGTGGCCGGGAAACGCCGCTCAGTTTTTGGTTATGACCCCAATGCTGGTCAGGGACGCGACTTGCAAAAACCCCAGGACGGCGCGTCTCTTACCGTATCTCAAGTGACGGCCTTGGTTCGGCAAAAACTGGAACGGGATTTCTCCCAAATAGCTGTTCGAGGGGAATTGAGCAATGTTGTCGTTGCTGCCAGTGGCCATCTCTATGTCAACCTCAAAGACGACAAATCGCAGATATCGATGGTCATGTGGCGAGCACAACGAAACCGATTGAGTTTTGATGTTCAAGACGGAGTCGCTGTGGTTGTCACGGGCAGACTGAGCCTCTACGAACCCAGAGGTTCTTTCCAGCTCATAGCGTCATCGATGATTGCTGAAGGAACCGGCGACCTCGAAGCGCAGTTTCGTGCACTGAAGGCGCGTTATGAAGAGCGAGGTTGGTTTGACCAAGAACACAAGAAGAAACTGCCCTTCCTACCACAGACGATCGGTGTTGTGACCTCTTCGGCTGGCGCTGCAATTCACGATATCTTGCAGACGATACAGTCGCGTTTTGCTCGAGCCCATGTCATTCTGAAACCTGTTCGAGTTCAAGGCATGGGAGCCGCCACCGAAATCGCCCAGGCTATCGATCAGTTTTGTGCTCAAAAGAATTGTGACGTCTTGATCGTCGGGCGTGGTGGCGGGAGCATCGAAGATCTTTGGGCTTTTAATGAAGCGGAAGTCGTTGAAGCGATCTTTCGCGCTGACATCCCGATCATTTCGGCAGTCGGGCATGAGACCGATGTCACTCTTGCAGATCTCGTCGCGGACCATCGTGCGCTCACACCCACGGCTGCAGCGGAAATTGTTGTGCCGGTTCTCCTTGACTTGGAGGCGAAACTGGCCGATTGTTCCCAGCGCATGCAACGGTTGATGAAGACGCGTGTGGCCAGAGCGCGGGCAGATCTTAATTCACTATCACGCAGTTGGGCTTTGCGGGAACCACTCAACTACCTGAGGCGAGTCGAACAACGTTTGGATGAAATTGGCCGAAACATCGCGCGCATCTGCGCGGAACGACTCCAAGGCGCTTCGCGTCGCTTGTCTGGGGTCGGCGAATCCCCTGGGCGACACGGTCTTCTCCGACGCTTGGAGCATGCCAAGGAAAAGCTCGATCTGACCAGAGATCGTCTGGATTCCCACCTGCAAGAGACGCTACGATGCACACAGCTGGAATTGGAACAACAAAGGCGGCTGTTGATGGGTTTGTCACCCTTGGCTGTTCTTGACCGTGGATATAGCCTGAGTCGAAGAGCAGACGGCACGATTATTCGTGACGCCAGCTTGCTTGAGCCTGGGGAGATCATCACAACACGTTTTGCCACGGGCGGTGCGGATTCACAAGTGACGGACATTCAAGGCTAGGAACAGAGGAGTTGTTTTGATGGCAAAGAAGATCGGTTTTGAACAAAAAATGGCTGACCTCGAGAAGATCGTCTCTGACCTAGAGGAAGGTGAACTTAGCCTGGAAGACGCTGTCGCTCACTATCAAAAGGGCGTTAAGCTGCACCAAGATGCCCAGGGGATGTTGAACGCCATGGAAAAGAAAATCGAAGCAGTGACAGCTGCCGGCAAGCACATTGACCTGGAAGTTTCTCGTTCAAAGGCTGAGGACTAACCTGGTGGGCGATCATCTAAAAGAACTTCTTGAAGGTCACAAGGCAACTGTGGAGGAGGCGATGGCAAGAATCTTGCCGGACTGCCCGCCACGAGCGGCCATTGTTGACGAAGCCATGCGCTACAGCCTTTTTGCTGGCGGCAAACGATTGCGGCCAGGAATGAT
>JAJRYU010000690.1 GCA_024275615.1 Planctomycetota bacterium | reverse complement strand
GTTTAGCTTGACAACAACTTCTTTTGACTTCATCCCGATCTGAGTCACAACAACGTCTGAGCTCAGACCAGCGGTCCGGCTGTAGCAACCTAAGGCGTAGCGCCCTGCCTCCAAGAGTGGAGCGTTGAAGCTATCGCCCTCGGTCCGCACACGACTTCCACTTTCTTTCAGCTCTTCAAGAGTTGGCACGTCGCCATCACTGCGCATGTAATAAAGATCGACTGATCGTTTGGGAAATCCCCTTTGAAAGACAATGCGTCCGCTTAGGGTCGGTTCTTCTTCGAGCTTGATCAGCAGGCGAATCGGTTCTGTACCTGATTTCAAAGTGACTTCTTGGAATTCGCGGCTGCGATAGTTCTTTTCTCCTCGAACCCGAGCACCAACACGTAGAAACCCAGGATCAAGTTTGAGCGTGCGCTTCGCAAAAAACCACTTCAACTTTCTTTGGGTACCAGCGACATCAACAGCAATGACGTCTGCTCTGTCGGCCATTCGACCACTCGGCAGCACAACCGCGATTTCGAGAAGCGCCTGCTGACGTAAGATCACTTCGATATTGGCACCCGACTCAAGGTTCCGGATATAGCGGCTATCCGTATGGACGATCCTGAGGCCATCGGTCATCACTTCAATCTGGAAACGGCCTTCGCCAACGCCAGAGAAACTAAAGCGACCTAATTCACTTGTTTTCAGAGTTTGTCTGCTGAATTCTTGCCACCTGACGCGCTCCAGGTATTGCCGGACATTCTCTTCGGCGTTCTCTCCCCGTGGCGGCGCCTCGTAGTCGCTGCGACTGATGGAGAGCTCGATCTCAGCTATGGGTTGTCCCGCTTCGTCAAGAGCGACTCCGGAGATGATCCCAGCCCGGCGTCTGGGAAGGGGGACTCTCACCTGAGCTATGGCCTCACGAATCGCTTTCTTGGACGCTTTCGTCGGCGAAAATCGACGCAGTGTTGGCTCCTTCGTCTCTTCAGGTTCCGCCGCTCGTTGAATATCCATTGCCGTATAGTCCGCGCTCCAAACGGAGTTGTCCACGACGGTGTGATCCATGCTTTCTTCGGTCGAATTCATGAACGTGTCGTCGAGAAGAGTTTCCTCTTTATCGAGAAGAATGAGGGTCAGTCCAGCTCCAACCGCCAAGCCGAAAAGTGCGCTCATGACGACTGCCAAAGCAATCTTGTTCATCGTGACCTCCGGGTTACCGCTCGTCCTGAATCCTAGACCAAATCCGCCGCTTGTCAAAGAACTGATTGCGGCAAATGAGGGTCGAACCCTCATTATTCACGATCTTGCGGTTCAGCCACCTCAGAGGCCCCGGGGAGGCGACATATCAGGTTCGACGATATTCCTCAGAATAATCCACGGCAACTTCGTAGACCGGATCTTCAAGCACCGCCAATTCAACCAGAGGTCCCGCTCGGTGAAGAAGCCGTTTGCAGTCTGGGCTCAAATGACGGAGATGCAGGTTCTTGCCAGCTGCCTCGTAGCGGACCGCCAAGGCGTCAATAACTTGGAGCCCGGAGTAATCCATAACTCGGGAATCTTTGAAGTCGATGACCACATCGATGGGGTCCGATTTCGGGTCGAAGAGATCAACAAAACCCGTTGTTGAACCGAAAAACAGCAGCCCTTCCATGGTGTAGACCTTCTCACCTTGATCACCGATTGAGGTTTCAGCGTGGATATGCTTGGCAGCAGACCAGGCGTAGCCGAGCGCTGAGACGATGACACCCACCACCACGGCGACGGCAAGGTCACTGTAGACTGTAACCCCCGTGACCAACACCATGACAAAAGCATCCTGCTTCGGAATCCGATGCATGATACGCAATGATCGCCATGCGAAGGTGCCAATAACCACCATGAACATGACACCCACAAGGGCTGCCAATGGGATTCTCTCAATGAGAGATGAGCCAAAAAGAATGAAAGCGAGAAGAAAGAGCGCCGCCGCCAAGGCAGAAATTCGAGTACGGGCCCCAGACTCCACGTTGATCATGCTCTGACCGATCATGGCACAGCCGCCCATGCCGCCAAAAAATCCGGTCACGACGTTCGCTACACCTTGAGCCGCACATTCCTTGCTGGCACCACCCTTGGTCTCAGTCATTTCCGAGACCAAGTTGAGAGTGAGCAAGGATTCGATCAGTCCAATGGCGGCAAGGATCACAGAGTATGGCAGTATGATCTTGATACTCTCAAGATCAAATGGAACCGCTGGCACGCTGAATTGCGGCAGACCCCCAGAGATGCTCGCTAGGTCACCCACCGATTTGACATCGATATCGAAACCAATGACCAAAGCTGAGATTGCCAGAATGGCGACAAGAGGAGCTGGAATCGCCTTGGTCATCTTGGGCATGATGTAGATAATGAACATGGTCAACAAGACAAGGCCAAGCGTCACCAAGAGGGGCAGACCGCTCATCCACACCACTCCCCCAGCATCATCATCGACTTTGAATTGCCCCATTTGTGCGAGGAAGATGACAATGGCCAAGCCATTGACGAACCCGAGCATGACCGGATGAGGCACCATGCGAATGAACTTGCCCCAGCGCAAAACCCCCGCCAAGATTTGAAGAATCCCCATCAAAACAACAGTGGCAAAGAGATATTCAACACCATGTTGGACAACCAGACTGACCATCACTACTGCGAGAGCGCCGGTGGCTCCAGAGATCATACCCGGACGCCCGCCAAAAATTGCCGTGATAAGGCCAACGATGAATGCGGCGTAGAGCCCAACAAGAGGCTCGACATGGGCTACGAAAGTAAATGCAACGGCTTCAGGGATGAGCGCCAACGCAACAGTCAGC
>JAJRYU010000689.1 GCA_024275615.1 Planctomycetota bacterium | reverse complement strand
CCTTCGCCCTGGCGAGGGGGCTGTTCTTTTTCCCCTTGCTGGTAGAATTCACTCATATTCGTTCTAATCTCAGATCTCCGCAGTTTGAGTTGATATGAGTAGCAAGTTGCGCAACAGAATTTTTCTATTTTGCTTTGTGATTCTCGCCCTTCCCAGCGGCGCGCAGAAGCCCGATCCACGCATTCTTCCCCTGGTCAAAAAACAAGTCGAATCCATGCTGGAGCTCGCGAGCTGGTGCCAAGCCAATGGTCTCGCTCGCGAGAGAAACAGAATCTTCGAGGCACTCTTAGCTCTTGATCAAGATCATGCGTTCGCCCGCAAGGAATCTGGCTGGAAGCGTTTGGGAAAAACGAAATGGGATCGAGTTAAGGGGTTTCGTCGATCGATTCGAACGAACCCAAGCATGGCCCGAGAGTGGAAGATCCGCGCTGCCGGGATCGTCGACAGCTATGCCACGAAAGTAGCGCCTCGCCTAGCTAGTCTTGCGCCGAAGATGGCGCCCATCGAGTTGCGACGTTTGACGCTGGCCATGCAAATCTTGAGTCCTCGCAACGATCAATTGCGCATTCTTCTGGGCGAAAAGAAAGTTGGGCGTCGGTGGTTGCTTCGCGAGAGCGTGGCCACCAAGAGACGGCGCAAGACCTTGGCTCAACGAGCAAGACTCCTCCTCGCCGGCGCCGGCGAACCAGCAGAAGTGGGCTTGACGCTTCCTGAGCGTCGCGTGGAAATGGCATGGAAGAAACCACGATATCTCCAAGGAGTGAGAGTCGTTGGCACGGTTCCTGATAGAGAGATAGTCTCCGCCTGTCAGTTGGCGCGGGCGGCAATCATGTACGTTCGCACTTCGATGCGCGCCGATGTGCAACCCTTTCAGGATTTCACCATCTACCTGTTGGCTTCCCGGGATGACGCTCAGAGGTTCTTTCACTTCTATCCAGGCGTCTCGGAAAGCAATAGGAGGTTCGCCGACGGGCTGTCGAGCTGCTGGCTTCAAGGCTCATCAAAAGTTGTCATCTGGCCGGAAGATAAGAACCGCCGGACCGAATGGGTAGCCAGACAGACAATTGCCATGCTCTTGCAAAACGGTTGGAACATCACCACAAAGAACGCAGTTCTTTTTGAAGGCCTGGGGATCTATCTTTCCCACAAACTTTGCGGCTTTCGCACGACTTGGTATGTGCGTCCATCACGCTATGCCAGGGCGGGGCAGGACCGTGACGAAGCGGGCACGCTCAAGAAGACGAAAGATTGGCTACGGTTGGCACGACGAAGGCTCTCTAGCACGCCACCCAAGTATCGTCGTCTTTTCGCTCACGACGTCAACCAAATGGTCACCGACGATCTCTTGGATAGTTACGTCTTTGCCGCTTATCTCTTGGAAACGGCGGCAACTGAGCGCGAGAGCTACCTCAAGAAGATCGGTGCTGGTACGAATTTTGAGACAGCCGTTGTCGATGTCTGGGGCATGGATGTCCCGGCTCTTCAGAACCGGGTCTTGCGCTGGCTCAAAGAGACAAAGGCTCTCTGATCCATTCCAGGTGGGTGTGCCCGCTCTCCTTCGATACTGCCACGTTTGCCTTTGGCAATTCCCGAGAATCTAGATATTTTGGCTTTCGTTGGGGATTGCAGTGACGTCTTTGGGCGCTACGATGGAGCTCCGACTATTGGCCCAAAAGAGCAACAAGGATGAGTTTTGGCAATGACCTCTGAAAACAAACCTGAAGACAGCATCGAATCGCAAATTGAAGCGTCCTTGGCTGGATTTGAAGGCGCTCAGACGCACTCAGGCCCGGAAGAGGAAGACAACAAAGGATTCGTCAAGGGTGTCATTGTTGGCATCGCAGGCAAGGACATCTTTGTTGAGCTTGGGCCTCGGCAGCAAGGAGTCATTGGCGCTCGGGAGTTTGAAACGACTCCCAAGGTTGGTGAGACCTTTGAGTTCAGCGTCATTGGCGAAGACGATGACCTGATTCTCCTAAGCCGTGGAGCAGCAAGAGAAGCGTCGTCTTGGCGTGACATGGAAATCGGGAATATGGTGAAGGCCAAGGTTGTCGGCCAAAACACCGGGGGCCTTGAGCTTAAGGTCGGTCCCTTACCTGCATTCATGCCTGCTTCTCATGTGGCCCTGCAGCACGTTGAAGATCTGTCGCAATTTATCGGACAGACGTTCAATGCTGAAGTGCTTGAGCTGGACCGTAGTCGCAAGAGGATTCTTTTGTCGCGAAGGGAAGTGCTAAAGCGCCAAGTAGAAGCGCAAGCTGCCGAATCACGCCAAGGAATTGGTGCAGGTCAAATCGTGAGTGGCAAGATCACGAAAATCGAGGACTTCGGTGCATTTGTCGAAATCAGACCGGGAGTTGAGGGGCTGCTGCACGTCTCGAATATCTCCCGCAAGCGTGTCAATGATGCCAACGATGTGCTTTCCGTTGGCCAAGATGTTCAGGTGAAGATCTTGGAGATCACGGAAGGCGGTCGACGCATCGGTCTAGGAATGAAACAACTTCAGCCAGACCCTTGGGACGAGATCGCCGAAAGATTTCCTGTCGAATCCATGATCAAGGGAAAGGTCACGCGGGTGGCGACCTTTGGTGCGTTTGTCGAAGTGATGGACGGCATTGAGGGGCTTGTTCACATATCACAGTTGGGGCTGGAGCGCGGGCGTCCAGTCAGTGATGTGGCGAAGGTGGGCAAAGAACTGAATGTCCGCGTGCAATCTGTCGATCGCGAACGCGAGCGTATCTCACTATCTCTGCTCGATCGTCGCGGTAGTATTATCGGTAGTACGGATGAGGCCGAAGACGACCTCGTGGATGAGATCATGCGCAAGGATGATGACCGCCGCGGCGGTACCAACTTGGGAGATCTTCTGCGACAAGCACTGGACGACTGATTCAAGCCGAAGGTTGCTTGCGTCGATCCAAGGACAATAATCGGCTCAATTCGGACGTCTCGGCTTCGCCTGGCGGGGCCTTCCTCAGGCTCCGCCTGTTGGGTCCATGTTTCCTGCTCTGGCCGCGTTCAGTTTAGGCGCCTGGTCCGTTGATGTAGCTGCGCAAGAACTTGAGTTCAGTGCGAGCCTCGTCGAGACGGCCCAAAGCCACATCGCGGATTGAAATCATGCCGCAAAGTTTGCCGTCCTCGACGACAGGGACATGACGGCAGTTTTTTTTCCGCATGACATTAAGGACATAACGCAAATCGTCCTTGGGTTCGGCGACGACCAAGTCAGTGGATGCTATTTCATGGACTTGAGTTGTCTTGATGCTATTAGGGGCGTCGGCGACCGCGTGGAGGCAGTCTCTTTCTGTGACGATACCGAAAATCTCGCCCTTGTTACTGACGACCATGAGTGAGCCAATCTTGTGTTCCGACATGATTCGAATGGCCGCGTGGATCGTAGCATCGGTCGTAATCTGTCGGACTTCGCCCAATTTGTTCTCAAGTAGTTCATGCAAATGCATATGTTGGGTTACCTCCGAAAACCCTAAGAATAGCGAATTGTTGACTGCTGCGCCATCTTCATTCTCATAAAGGGTTTGGGTGAAAACCCACGGTACCGGTCGTCAAAGTACGAATGTGTACACAATCCTCTATCTTCTCATGACTTCGGTTCGTTCCTGTCGGTTGGTTCGTTAAAGTAGATATGCGGTTGATTCTAAGTCACAAAAAAAGTCCGGAAGTCTCGGTATGCGCATAGTTTTATTCGTCTTGATGTCGATTTGCTTCGCTGGTTTCGTCTCGGCCCAAAGCACAGCGCTTCCCAAATCCAAGACGATACCGCTCACGAGGTCCCAGGTCT
>JAJRYU010000688.1 GCA_024275615.1 Planctomycetota bacterium | reverse complement strand
GCCTTTGGATACCTTCGACCTGCCGCGACCCCCAATGGCCACGGAGAAACGCGATGGCACGACCGTTCTCTTGGTTATCGCCACAGCTCTTGTTGCTCTTGGAATAGCCGCCTTTTTTCTGTTGCGGCAAAAACGCAAAGCCGAGATCCCACAATTGTCTGCCGAAGAACTAGCCAATCAAGAACTAGACCACCTCGATTCTCTAAACCTGTTGGCGCAAGGTCGGGTGAAAGAATTCTACTATCGACTCACGGGCATTGTTCGGCGCTACATTGAACTGCGTTTCGAAATCATGGCATCGGAACAAACGACAGAAGAGTTCTTGTCGGCGATGAAAACTGACGAGCGGCTTACGAGCGATGAAAAAGACGTGCTAAAGCAATTTCTCGCGACCGCGGATCTTGTCCGTTATGCCAAACTTGAGCCGCCAATCGGTGAAGTTCAAGCAGCCATGGTCATGGCGCGAGGTTTTGTGGATCGAGCACCGAAGTCCGAAGGCACAGCCAAGGAGGTGGCCCATGCGGTTTGAGTCGCCCTATTGGTTTGGCGCATTGGCGGTCTTGGCGTTGGGGATTCTCGTGCGCCTCGTCTACAAGCAAGCAGGCTTGCGGCGACGGCCAGCCATTCTCTTTTCGAACATGCCACCGATGATGCGTCAAGCTGCCACTTGGCGCATGAAGACCAAGAAAGCGTTCGGACTCGTTCGTATCCTAGCTCTGACAGCCATTATCGTCGCTTTGGCCAGGCCGCAAATAGGCCGGGCTGACACCGTCGTTACCAGTGAAGGCATTGACATCATTCTTGCCGTCGACACGTCCGGGTCGATGCGAGGTGAGGACTTCGGGGGCAACAAGACGAGGCTAGAACATGTTGCAGAAGTGATGCAGGAGTTTGTCGCTGGTCGCCGTGACGATCGCATCGGCATCGTGTCTTTTGGCAAGTATGCCTATACGAGATGTCCACTCACTCTGGATCATGAACTCGTCTCTGATTTCTTAGGCCAGATTGTCAAAGACTGGCTGGCAGCCAACGATTCTTCTCTGCGCAAACAAGCCGGTCTCATTCAGGCGCCCTTGACGCCTAGGGAAGAAGACTTGGGCGGAACTGCGATTGGTGATGGCCTCATGGCAGCTGTGGGTCGACTTGAAGAGTCTGACGCCAAGAGCAAGGTTGTGATTCTTCTTTCTGATGGCGAGCAAACCGCAGGGGAAGCAACACCAGAAGACGCTGCGAGCATCGCTAAGAAGTTCGGAGTCAAGGTCTACTCCGTGGGAGCAGGGTCGGACCGGGCCTGCTTGATAACGGCCTACAACCGCCTCGGCCACAAAGTGAAAGTTAGGGAACAGTATCGAGTTGATGAAGCGACTCTCAAAGGAATCGCCGAAGCGACTGCGGGCGCCTATTTTCATGCGTCGGATCGAGAGGGACTGGAACGTGTCTACCAGGCGATCGACGAACTCGAACGTTCCAACATCGAAACAAAAGACTACCACGAGTGGAACGAACGATTCATGCCTTGGGCATGGGCCGCCTTGTTCTTGCTGCTTGGCGAAGCCATTCTCGCGGCTACCCTATTTAGGACCATCCCATGAGCGATATTTTCGCCGACATCGAATTGGTTTGGCTTGTCTTGGCGCCCCTTGCCATGGTCGGAATCTGGCTGTGGCTGGAATCCACGAGACGGAAGATCTTGGCCGATCTCATTGGCAAACGGCTTGTTCCAGATATGGTCGTTGGCCGAAGTGGCGAGCGTCGGTTCTGGAAACTGGTGCTCAGAACTATGGCAGTTTTTTTGATCGCATTGGCTATCATGCGCCCCCAATGGGGAGAAGATCGTGTTGAAATTGAAAGGCGTGGTATCGATATCGCTCTTGTTGTCGATACCTCAAAGAGCATGTTGGCGGAAGATGTGCAACCCAGTCGCATGGAGAGAGTAAAACAAGAGTTGAGCTACTTCGTCGAAAACACACTTCGCGAAGACCGTGTTTCTCTGATCGCTTTTGCCGGCACTGCCCGAGCCTTGTGTCCACTTACTTTGGACCGTGCGGCTTTCGAGATCTTCTTAGACGAACTTGATGTTGGCGTCATTCCCCAAGGTGGCACCGACTTGGGTAGAGCCATCGACGCTGCCCTTGATTCCTTTGGTGACGATACGCGCAATCACAAGGCCATCATGATTCTCTCCGACGGCGAAGCTCACGCCGGGGTCCCAGAAGAAGCGGTGAAGGAAGCCAATAAACGAGGCGTGCGAATATATACCGTTGGTGTTGGCCACGAGGAGGGTGTTCGCATACCCCTGGAACAAGACGATGGAACCCGGGTGTACTTGCGTGACAAGGAAGGGAACGTTGTTACCACGCGCCTCGAAGCTCGCATTCTCAAGACCATTGCTCAACGTAGCCTCGACGGGGCCTATGTCAGTTTGACTGTTGGCCGCGACAACTTGCAGAAGATCTATCTCGACAACGTCAAGAAGATCGAAGAAAGAGAGCTGAAGAGCTCGAAACAGGTGAGGAGAATTGATCGTTTTCAGTGGTTTCTGGCTGCGGCGCTCATGTTGCTCATGGTTGATGGCTTGATTCCGGAAGGGCGTCCGCGCCGACACCATGTCCACTTCGCTGACGAAAGGAGAGCCGCATGAAACGCTTTTCATGGTTGCTTGTTGGCATCTTGATTGTGGCAGCGACGATCCCAGTCATGGCGAGCCCCGATGGCGACAAAGTCAAGCAAGGCTTGTCCTTGATGGAATCTGGAGATTTTGAAGGAGCCCTCGCCAAATTTCGCGATGCACAGATCGATCATCCGACAGCCACAGAGTTACATTTCAATATCGGCATGGCCCTCTACAAGCTCGAACGATTTGAAGAGGCTCGAGGTGCTTTTGAAAACGCCATTTTCTCTCGCAACAAAGAGATCGAAAAGAAAGCCCTGTTTCACACCGCCAATTGCTTCGTCAAGGAAGGCAAATGGGAGCAAGCACTCGACTACTTGAACCGTGCCATCCAACTCGACGAGAATTATCAAGCCGCCAAGATCAATCGTGAATACGTGGTTCGCAAGATGAAGGAAATGGCGCGCAAGAAAAAGGAACAACAAAAGAAGAAAAAGGAAGAACAAAAGATCATTGAGAAGGTGCAAGAACTTCTCAAAGAACAAGTCGGTGTGCATGGAGCGTTTCGCATGGGGATGGCGGTAAGAGGCGAAGACGTCCCCAAGACGAGGATCAAAGAGTTTGCTCAATTCCTTGATCAAACACCTCCTGCAGACCAGGTCGATGAGGTTAAGAACATGCCGGAAGAGAAGTTCTTCTCTGAACTGGCATCGAGTCAAGAGAAGCTACTTGTGACGTTGCGTGCTATCACCGCAGAAGTCACCAAGAAACTCGAAGACGCGGAAGCAGCCAAGAAAGGCGGCGGTCAACCAGATCCCGAGTCAGCCAAACTCACCAAGGCCTTGCCTCATCTTCAGGATGCGGAGCCCAACATGACAAGAGGCGTGGAAGCGGCCCGTGACGAGTTCAACTTTTCCGGAACCCATGCCGCTCAAGAACAGGCTGTCTTCAACCTGATGGCCGCCCTCAATGAGCTGATGGACGAGTTGGCTCGCCTCATCAAGGAAGAAGCGCTCTTGCTCGGTGATTCCTATGGTGTTCATCAGGCGATGAATGCCAACAAGGAGGATGATAAACCCACAGCTGAAGAACAGCAGGCTCAAGCGCTGAGCCAAAAAGTTGTCCAAGAAAAACTGCGGGAGCGTACCGAAAAATATGCCCAAGGTTTGGAGCGCCATCTCGACGGTCTCAAGAAACAACTCAAAGAGAAGACTCAGCCCAACGGTCAGGGTGTCCAACCGGGAGAAGATCCTAACGAAGGTATCCGCAAGGTCGAATCTGCGCTCACACATCTGAACTCTGGCAGTGGCTTCATGGAGGAGGCTGAAGTTGCTCTTGAAGCTCCCAGTTTTGAAGAAGCCGTCGGCAAAGAGAAGAGCGCCCTTGAAGAGCTGATCAAGGCGCGTGCCGCTCTCTCGCCACCTCAACAGCAACAAGGCGGAGGCGACAAAGAGCAAAAGGGCGATAAGAAAGAAGAGAAACAAGAAGGCGATGGCGAGAAGAAGGACGACAAGAAGCAAGATCAAACCGAAGAAGGTCAGCAGGCGAAACCTTCTGAGAGCGAAAAGGAAAACGAGAAGGACAAGAAAAAAGGCGAAGCCAGGGAGCTTACTGAAGAGCAAGCCAAGAAAACTCTTGAGCAACAAAAGCAAAGAGAGATGGACCGACGGCGCGAGCAGAAGGACAAAATGAAGAAAGCACGTCGAGGCAAATCGCGCGGCGTGAAGAAGGACTGGTAGCCCATGATACTGCGCGTTCTCCTTTTCCTTGCTATTTCCATGCCAGTGGCTCATTCTCAAGTCACCGAGGTGCGAGCGGGATTCCCCAACCCTGTAGGGGTCGTCGGAGAAGTTTTGACGTTTGTCGTATCCGTTGAAGTTAAGACGGACCTTGGCGGCAAAAAACCAACCATGGAAACGCCAGATATTCCTCAGATTGAGGGTCTTGAGTTTCGTTTCCGTGAGGGCGGGTTTACGGGCACACAAAGGCAAATGAGTTTTATGGGTGGCCGGCGGTCCGGGTCGCTCACTCACTCGGGGGCTTGGATCTGGGACGTTGTTGCCAAACGCCAGGGTCGGTATCGCGTGCCCGGTTTTGATGTCCTCGTTGCCGGCAAGAAACACCGTACTCGTCCGGCAGCACTGCTCATCGAGAAAGACGCACCGGGAAATCGCTATGTTGGCACAGCCGTGGTTGTTTCCACCATGACTCCCTATGTGCACCAACCCGTCACGTTACGTTTTGTGCTATCGACGGAGCGAGTGCCGGTCCAAACGCGGCGGTCTTTTCCACGATTGACAATTCCCTGGGCAGGATCTCCTAACGGTTTCAAGGCGCTGCCTTTGGTTGAGGCTGACCGTCGAGCCAGCGCCATAGGTGTCCAGATCAACGATGCTGACCAGCAGGTCGCACTGCCAGCTGAGGTGAAACGAAATCGGACTCCTGCGGTCATCGAGATTACCTTGAACAAGACGCTCATTCCCCTGGCGGCTGGCAAGATCGATCTCGGTTCGACAGTGGCGAGTTTGGAGGTCGCACGGGACCGGCGCAATCGCGGCGTTTTTGCTGGCACTGAATACGTCGGCAAGACGCGGGCTGTTGTTAAGACCGAACCGATTATTCTCGAAGTGCGAGATGCGCCCTTGGTGGGAAGACCAGATAGCTACCGTGGTGTTTTGGGCGACTTCAATGCCGATGTCCATTACGGCAAAGGTGAGATTCGCGCTGGTGATGGTGTTACTCTCAATCTTGTTCTTCGAGGAGGAGAAGTTCTGACCTTGATCGAGGAACCGACAATCGATGGTGACTTTCCGGATTGTCGTGTGCTGCCCTCCGGACGACGGTTGGAAGGCAAGGGGAATCGTCGGACTCTTACTTTCAGTTGGCTGATCAAACCACTGCGAGACGATCTGAAAGAGCTGCCCCGATTCGACTACACTTGGTTTCGCCCTGAAGGGGAGCGCTTCGACACGGCCACAACTGGCCCTTTACCCTTGACCATCACCGGGAAGCTCGAGGAGGAAGAAGTATTCGCCGGTGGCTCGAGTACAAGCGAACAAATCGCCATCGACACCTTAGGTGACGGGGCGAGACCACTGATGGACGAACCGGGAGACCTTCGACGGAGCCAAGTCTCTCCTCTTGTGCCATGGGCTCTCGCAGTCTTGTTGCTACCGCTTTGTTCTCTAGTGGCAACAAGCATTGTGCTCAAGAAGAAACGAACCCTTGCTGGTGACGCCAGACTCGGTCGCAAGAAACGGGCCTCGAAGGCAGCAGAAGCTCGCTTAGCCGAAGCGCGAGCGCTCCTGGGTGGCCGTGGGTTCTATGGCAAATTGTCCAGATCGTTGGCTGGGTTTGTCGCTGATAAGCTGGGTGTACCTCCGGCCAGTGTGTCGGCGGCAACAGCGCGGTCACTTCTATCACCCCATGGTTTGCCTGAAGAACGGATGGCTGCCGTGGTCATGATGTTGAATGATTTGGATATGAAGGAATTTGGCAGCACAGAAGCCACGTCCGAGGACCAACACGAAGCCTTGTCTGCCGTTGAGACCTTAGTGAGGCACTTGGACAAGGAGATCAAGTCATGAAGCTCCTTGTTGCCACAATGTGCTTGATTGTCATGGGCACGGTTGTCTGCGCTCAAGAACAAGTGAATCCGAAGCAGGCGTTCTATCGTGGACGCGATCTCTTTGATCGAGGTGATTTTGCCGGGGCGATCGAAACTTACAAGAGCGCCTTGAAAGTAGGAAGCAGCCGGGAGCTTCTCTTCAACTTGGGGACAGCCTGTCTCTTTAGCGGCAAGAACGGCGAAGCCCTCTACTATCTTCTTCAAGCCCAAGCGCTGGCACCTCGTGACGAAGATATTCAGCGCAACATCGATATTGCTCGTGCCAGGGCGAAGGACGAGATCAAGGATTCTCACCGCACCAAGTTTGTTGCCGCCTTGCTCTATGTCCATGAAAAGACCACCCGGAACGAGTCCTTCGCGATCTTTGCTGCTTGTTATCTGTTGGCCATGCTGTTCTTGCATTTGAGACTCATCCGGCCTGGCAAGTGGTTTCTTCGCCTTGCGATCCTGCTCCTTATGATCAGTGCCGCGTTGGGTTATTCCTTGGTCGCAAGATCCATGTCTGCGGGGGAGGTCACCAAAGGTGTGATCCTTCCCAAGCAAGTCGAGGTCTTCTCTGGCCCTTCCGATCATACCTACGCTGTTTTCTTCAAGCTCCATGAGGCCGCTGAAGTTCGGGTTTTGGAAGTAAAAAGTGGTTGGGTGAAGATCGCTGTGGATGACAAGAAGGGTTACGTTCCTGTCAACCAAATCGGTCTTCTCTGAAACCACCCAAGAACAGTTGCCCATTGCTGCCTGGGAACAAGGGAGTACTCAAAGCCATGACCATGCGCGCCGAGATGTTGGAACAACCGGAGGCTTTGAGGCGTTTTCTTCGTACTCAGTCCGATAATGTCAAGAGAATCGCGGAGTCTCTGAACAAGCGAGCTATCGACTTCGGTTACGTCGTCGCGCGTGGCAGTTCGGACAACGCTGGGCTCTATGCCAAGTATCTTTTTGGAGCAGCCCACGGGTTGCCCATGGGTATGGCCACGCCTTCACTTTGGACACTCTATGACAAGACACCCGATATCAGCCGAGCTTTGGTTCTTGGCATTTCTCAAAGCGGTGCTTCTACCGATCTCATCGCCGTGATGAAAAATGCCCGGGCGCAAGGAGCGGCCACCGTGGTCATCACGAACACGGTCGACTCCGCCTTGGCTCATGCCTCCGAGTTTGTGATCGACATTGCAGCGGGGCCTGAGCACGCGGTCGCTGCAACGAAATCCTACACGTCGACGCTTCTTGCCCTAGCCACGCTTTCTGTAGCCATGAAGGACGACGCTGAAGATAGCGAGCAGCTCAGACGTCTGCCCGACCTGGCGGCGGCCGCGCTTGATTTGGGCGCGCCTGCGAAGAAAATTGCCAAGGCCTTGCAAAACGCGCAAACCTGTGTGGTTATTGGGCGAGGCTACAATTTCGCTACGGCTCACGAGTGGTCGTTGAAACTGAAAGAACTGGCATACTTGGTGGCTGAGCCCTATTCTTCCGCCGACTTTCGCCACGGCCCCATGGCGCTCGTGGGCCCGGGTTTTCCGGTTCTCACGATCAATGCGGTGGGGTGTGCCGAGCCTGATGTCTCGGCCTTGTCGACAGAATTGAGCGTCAAGAAAAATGCTCGCTTGTTTGCCTGCGGCAACGTCGAAGCCACGATGCAAATGGCTGATGTGGACATGCCCCTGGATTTAGGACCGGAGTGGACCAGCCCCATCGTGGCTGCCATTCCCGGGCAACTCTTGTCGTGGCATCTCGCAACCATCCGCGGGTTCGATCCCGATTCACCTCGGGGTCTTCAAAAAATCACGAAGACAACCTAATACGGTGTCAGATGTTGACGGCCAAGGACTGGGGGAACTGCTCGCGCTCTCCTCTTGCTCAGGCCCCGAATCTCCAGGTCGACGGCGCCTTTGATCTCCACTCCCGCGACAGGTGCGGCAGGGCGCTGGCTTATTTTCTGTGTGGTGAGTCATGATTTCGCAAGATCCGGCAAGAAAAACGGCGAGGGAGGATGTAGATTGCAATTACGACCTAGGGATGATTCCTGCATCTTCCATTGCTCAAAGAGAATTGCTTCGTGATTAGATTCATCTTGCCGCTCTTCGCTGGCCTGCTTCTTCTTGCGGCTTGCGAAACAACACCTGTTGCCACCAAAGAAAACTCGAATTTGATGAAGGGACCCAAGAACATGGATTTGGGAAATTTTTCCATCAGCCTGAATGTCAAGGACATCGCCGCCTCCCGTGCTTTCTATGAGAAGTTGGGATTTGTTCACACCAATGGCGTCCAAGCCGAAAATTGGCTCGTCATGCAAAACGGGACCACAACCATTGGTCTGTTCCAAGGCATGTTTCCGGCCAACATCATGACCTTCAATCCTGGGTGGAATCATGAAAAAGAGACATTGGCCAGTTTCACGGATGTGCGGGATTTGCAAAGCAAGTTTAAAGCTGCGGGCCTTACCCTCACAACGGAAACGGATGCTGCCGGTACTGGTCCGGCTCACATCACTCTCACGGATCCAGATGGCAACTCCATCCTCTTCGATCAACACGTCGACAAACCGTAATACCGCGCCAGATTATGAAGAACCATGAACCTAATTCTTCATGATCTGGGCGAGTTAGAGTTTCACTTCCCAGACGGTGCGAAAGTCATCCGCGGCAAGATCGTAGGTAAAGACCTTCTTCCTTGTCCATAGGACCAGAGTGGCGTTGCCTGTCCATGTGGCCCAGGGACTCCCGAATCGGTCGTGACCGCTGAGGAGACCCAAACGTTCGAATTCAAGCATCCTCTTGCGGGGCACAACTTCTTCAAGTGTGTCGAGTCGGACATAGTTGGCAGCTCTACCGTTTTTCGTGAAGATCAAGCTGAACTTGCGATCGGGCGATCGGCCTGCGCTCATGGGGGTGTATGAGCTCCAACGGGCAAATTGTGCCGTCGGGTCCGCTGGAAACCGCAACCGACCAGATTTGATATTAAGAATCCCCGACGATCGCGCATTCATGCCATCACCACGAACAACGAGGAGAAGGTTGGGGTCTCCATCACCAAAGACCCTTGACAGTGGCGGGTCTTTTTCTTCTGCGCGGAATATGGATCGCACAACATTTGTGCGCAGATCAAGTTCGAGAACCTGGCGGCGATCTGTGTCGATGTAGTAGGCACGCCCGTTTTTGGAAACGCCCACCGGGCCCGCCCACTCCATGTAGGGCGAGGGCACCCAAGCCCTTGGAAGCTCCACGACTCTCTCGTCATGATCGAATTTGCCCACTATGTGGAGGCAATAGGCTGTTGTTAGATCTTCCACGCGCACAACATCGGCGTAGATCCATTTGTTTTGCCAAGAAACCGGGCCAGTGAAAGGTGGCAAAGTACGGGTGATCTTGATGTTCGTCTTCTCATCCTCAAGGTGCAATAGGCCATCTCCAACCCATGCGCGCTTTGACTTAAGATGGTAGACAATTGAGCCGGGCGTAAAGGACGAGGCACAATCGATGGCACCTCGCTGGAGTTCGCCAGTTGGCAGAAGAGTTGCGCTTGGAGCCCGTTCTTGGTCCCAAGGATTGAAATGGGGACCCGTAGAGTGGTTTCCAAGATCGCGAAACTCAAGTGAGGCATCTTCCAAGCTATGCCGAAAAAGAGACATTCGCGGCAACACACGGTCCATGGTGTTGGTCTTGAGGTTGAAGAGAGCCGTGTTGTAATGAGCACGCCCTGCGCGAAACAAAGTCATAGCGATTCTGTCGGAATCACGAAGAGTGGTTACATCATGGATCGAGATCGCAGGGGAGTTGATATCGAAATCTTCCCAGGCTTTTACTTCCGCTTGCACCCACGTTTGGCCTATGGGCCAAACCAAAAGAATGATGCCCAAGGCAATGGCAAGGGACCTTTTTATTTGACGGCGGTGAAGTCTGCCCCCCAAGAACATGGACGCTGCGATGAGAAAAAAGATCAGCGACAAATAGGCCGCCGATGCCGGTAGCACTTGCCAAATCGTGTCCTCGCTGATGTCATGATAGACAAGGTAGACATCGTTAAGCCAGACGAAGGCAAGGAAGTAAATCGAGCCAAGGGCTAAGGCACCGATAATGGCACCGGCGCCGTTAGGAATGAGAAGAGCGGAGCAAGTCATGAATGCCAGTAAACCGACTTGCGCTTGAAGGAATTTCAGGCTCGTGAAGACGGTGGCGTTTCTCTCCAGGGCTTCGTTTGGCCAGATGTCTCGCCACAGGGAAAACGTGCCCGCGATCGCTGTTGTCACAGCGGCGGCGAAGAACAACAACATGATGAATTTGGCGGCACAGACAGCTTTGGTGTTCGTGGCAAGTGCTGCGGATACTCGCCTTCCCCTTCCTTGCCATTCGCGGCCAAAGATCTGCCAAGTGATGAGCAGGTGAATGACAGAACTCAAGATCCAAGGCATCGACAAGCAGGCTTCATCCCAAGAGAACTGCAACCAAAGATGAAGATTCCAACGGAACATCGTCATGAGAAACAAGGCGCCTATAGTCGTGAATGTTGCGAGTTTCCAAGTGGCACGCCATTCCCGAAACAGCAGTTGCTTCATCATCTGGTACTTTCTCCGTCCACGCGCCACAGGGTTTTCACCTCCTTCGTCTTGAGGTTGAACGTGAGGATGGATTTCTTGTCAGCGAAGTAGATCAAGTTCTTCTTCTTGTCGTAATTCTGGAGGAGGTTAAGGACTTGATTGAAGTCAAAGCGCCGCAATTCTTCTTGTGTTTCCAGGTCAAAGATGGCGACTCCTTCCTCTCTTTCCTGCCTGTTGTGGACAACCAAGTAGCGCTCATCTTCCAAGGCCCAGGGCCAAACCCAAGGTTGCCATAGGCGGGGATCCCAGGGTTTGAATGAACCGCTTTGTGTATCCAAGATGCCCCAGCTCTCTCGGTATCCTCTCTTGTAGGGGCCATCCACTTCGGTTTCATCGCGGGCGGGGCCATAGCGGCAGAGGACGTAGCGACCTTGGGGTGAGACGGTGATCTTGTCGATGGGGAATTGAGATTTGGGAGCTTGGTAGACCGTGGTTGTTGTTCTTGTTTCTAGGTCCAGCTCAAGAATGTGTAGTCGGTCTTTGTGAATGTAGCGGACCTTGCCACCATCTCCGAAATGGAGCGTGTTGGCAGAGCCAATGTAAGCCGGCGCCAGGTCTTTGATGATGACTTTCTCACGGCCTTTTTTCCACATGGGCCAAATCTCAACCCCGTAGTCTGGGAGGGCGCTTTTTTTACGCCAAGTACTCCGGACGACCCAGTTATCTTGCCATCTGCGAATGAGAGGGTTTTTGCTGGGAAGCTCACGATTGAAGACAATGTGCCCCGTTTCCCCATGGCGCACCATCACCAGTCTTCTCGACCCATCAAGGTGTGTGATCAGGTTGGCCTGCCGCAGAACGGCAAATCGCCAACCAGCCATGTACTCGACAGGGTAGATGCTTGGCAATTCTTCAGCGGATCTGCCATCCTTGCTGAGAAGAAGCTCTTTGCCGTCAAAGTCTGATTCCTCGTAAGTCCGTCCCATTGGAAGGTTGCTCATATCTTTGATGACGAGCTGGCTTTGGACGGGATCGAACCCTCGCTCCAGAGCCTTGTCCTGAAAGAACAAGTCCTCACCGGTGGAGGCATCCAAGATCAGGAGGTGAGGGTTGGGGTAGCCCTTGCGATAGAGGTTGACTCGAAGTTGATTGTTTTCTGGGATCAAGCGCCACGCGGCAATGCGCATGTCCTTATCGTGAGCTGTCACGGTCTCATGTCTATCGACGAGCCAGGCTGCCACACCTGTTGCGGGAAGGAGGCAGGCGCATGCGGCAAGGAGTGTAACGGCACTGATCCGAAACATGGTTCGCCTCTGCAGCCTGGCAAACAGAAAGACAATGAATGCCACACTGAGAAAGATAAGGCCGACGATCGGAGCGGCCGCGAATCCTATTTGAGCAACCAAGTCCTCGTCGATGTCGTGGAAACTGAGCCAGTGATCGAAGGTAAGAATGACAACAAAGGGGTAGCAGATGCTAATCAGAAAAGCGATGGCCACAGCGCCTGCACCGCTGGGAATAGCCGTACCAGCAAACACACCCAGGCCATAGACGAGGATGGATGTCCAGATGAGGTCGGGTGTCGAAAAGCGCTCTCCCCATTTGCCCATGAGCTTGGGGCTGAGGAACTCAATGATGATTTCATTGCCAGCAACAAGGATGGCAAGCACGAGCATCGTCGCCAGAAGACTCATCAAGATTTTGACTCCGAAGAGCTTGGGTTTGGACGCCGGGATGCGATGCAGGAATCGCTGTCCGCCGTTTGCCCAAGCTCTTCCAAAGACATGCTGAGTGATGATGAGGACCAAAAACCAGCCGACAAACCACGGTCCAGGCCGGGAACCATCTGTGGTCAGTGCTGTTGTGTAAGTCCAATCGGCGGCGGTCGAGAGCGCCAGGAACCCGAGGGCTCCGGGAATGGCGATTAGAAAAAGGCGGGTGAGTGCACGTCGTTCGCGCTTAATGAGTTCTTTGAACATGAGATCTTACAGCTTCCTGCCGCCAGTGGCGGCCAAGAATGCTTCTTTCAAATCAACGGCGGGCAGAGGGTGGAGGTCTTCAACGCCGGGAATCTTCAGCGTCTCTTCTTCAATGTCGCCAAACCAGGTGAGTTTGACTTCCCGTCCCAATCGTTCAATCGACGTGGGACCTTCGATGAGAGTGTGATCGAAATCTTCGTCAATGCGCCCCAAGAACTGATGAGTTCGCGCCCTGAGATCGTCCAATTCGGCAGCAAAGGAAACCTTGCCTTCGTGCAGGACAACAACGCGGTCAGCGATTCTTTCGATTTCATCAAGATCATGACTGGCAATAATGATGCTGCGATCATCTTCAACTTGGCGCACAACCTCCGCTAGGATTTCATCGCGGATACCGCAGTCAAGGCCGTCGAAGGGTTCATCCAACACCAGCAATTTGGGGGCATGAGAGAGCGCTAAGACCAGGGCCAACTTGGTACGCATGCCTCGAGAGAGTTGCTTGACCTTCTTGTTGCGGTCAAGAACAAAGTCTTGGCACAAACGATCAGCGAGGCCCTCATCCCAATTCTTGTGCATGGTGGCGAAAAACGCCAAGAGATGGTGCACCCGTTCTCCAGGATCAAACCAGGGATCGGCTTCGACATAACCGATGTTTTGGCGCACAGTGAGACCGTCTTTCCAAGGGTCAAGCCCGAACACCGAGACCTTGCCGCCGTTTGCGGGTAGAAGTCCGATGATGCAGTCAAGAAGCGTGGACTTGCCAGCACCGTTGCGTCCGAGCAAAGCCGTGACACTGCCTTGGGGAAGGTGCATGTCGATCTGTTCCAGTGCCGTCGTTCGACCGTGCTTGAGGGTGAGCCCCTTGATGTTGACTAAGCTCTCGTTCATGAGTCTTTCCTTACAAATTCGGGAACGCCACCTTCGAGCAGCATGCGCTCGATCAAGCCATGAATCTCTTCACCGTCCAAGCCACAACGATGGGCTTGGGCGACGAGGCCCCGCGCCGATTCTTCTAGGTCTAAGCGAAGCTCCGCCATGCACTTGTCATGGGCCAAGGGAGCTACGAGCATGCCTGAACCGCGGCGCGTTTCGAGAAGACCGTCCCGCTCCAAGTCCCGGTAGACTTTGGCCACGGTGTTGGGATTAACGAGGATTTCACTCGCTAACCCACGGACACTGGGCAACTTATCGCCGGGGCGATAGCGCCTGCCGGCGATAGCCACGAGAATGTCGGCGCGAATCTGTGCCGACATCGGTCTTGGTGATTTTGGATCGGGTTTCAGCCACATGACTGTACTATCGTGCTAGTGCAGTGGTCAGCTTGAGGACTTTCCAGGAATGGAGCCTACCCCGCCCGGAGCGCAAATGCTTCGGCAAGCGGGCGGGTTGGGTCGAGCAAATACCAGAGTCGACCACTCGGTTTCTCGTTCGCCTATGACATCACAAGCCAAGATCCGTTAGGGTAGGAGGGGGAGACGAATCTGAGGTCGTTATGCTTTCTATTGTCATTCCAGTTCTAAACGAAGAGATCCAACTGAGACGCATCCTACCTTCACTTTTGGTGAAGGGCGTTCGGGAGGTCATTGTTGTGGATGGGGGCAGTGTTGATGCCACTCGGGAGGTGGCAGAACACCTGGGGGCGCGGGTGATGAGGAGCCTTCCTGGCCGTGGCGTACAGATGTCCCTCGGGGCCAGAGCAGCCCAAGCTGAGTTCATTCTCTTTCTGCACGCTGATACCCTTCCACCTCAAGGATTCGTTGGCGAGATCGTGCGCCTCCTGGGCCTTTCTGGCGTAACCGTGGGTGCTTTTCGGCTCGGTATTGACTTGCGAGGAGCGACATTGCGCCTCGTTGAGGCCGTGGCCAATTTTCGCTGCAAATTGTTTCGCTCGCCTTATGGTGATCAAGGGATTTTTGTGCGCAAAGAAGTTCTCGCTGCCGTTGGTGGTGTGCCCCAGATTCCCTTGCTGGAAGATGTGGGCATGGTGCGTCGCTTGAAGGAAGAGGGCCAAGTGACCTTGAGCCATCTCACCGTCAAAACAAGTGGTCGTAGCTGGCAAGTTTATGGGGTCCTCAGAACAACCACCGCAAATTTCTCCACCTGCATGGGCTACTTTCTCGGCATTCAACCAGCACGCTTGGCGGCATGGCGTCGCAAACTCCTCCCGCCCCAAGTCAACCCCACACCGGCACCATGACACCCAGGCCGCCATTCAGACTGCTTGCTCTTGGCTTGTTGTTGGTTCTCATCACATTCGCCCTCAAGGGCCCGATTGCTTGCAGTTTTGGCCCACCTCACGTGGATCCCCGCGAAATGTATGCCCGTCAAGGAAGCGTCAGTTTCGATCACTCGGTTTGGAATCGAGTTCTTGGGCGCATCGTCAATGAGCAAGGTTTGGTCAACTACCAATTGCTCAAGTCGGACACGACCGAGCTAGACGGCTACATCTTATCCTTAGCGAAAGCTCCCTTCGACGATCTGGGGCGCGACGACAAATTGGCCCTCTTGATTAATGCCTACAACGCTTTCACCATTCGCCTTATTCTCGATCACTATCCTCTGGAATCGATCAAGGACATTCCGTCTGGACGACGATGGCAGGGCAGAGAATGGCAGATAGGTCGGCACAGTTGGACTCTGAATCAGATTGAACATGACGAATGCCGAGCCAAATTCAAGGAACCTCGTGTTCACTTTGCACTCAATTGTGCCAGCATCGGATGTCCTCCCATGAGTGCCACGGCTTACGATGGCAAGAGGATCGCCACACAACTGGAAGAACAAACCGCCTTGGTCCTCAACGACAAGCGTTGGTGTTCGGTGGACCAAGACGCAAGAGAAGTGAATCTGACTGCGCTTATGAAGTGGTACAAAGACGATTTTCTCGCCGGGAGTCCCACCCTTGTGGATTTCCTCAGTCGTTACCGGGATGACGTGGGCGCTGACGATCACTTGGAAGTCCGTTACGCCGACTACGATTGGCGTCTCAACGAATGGCGATAGACAAGATGGTTGGACCCCCGCAAAGACCTGAAGGAAAGGGCATTGCATCGTAATTCCTTAAGAAAGTGGCTGAAGGTGGTCGCACGTTGGTTTCGAACGGCCTTCATGGTGAATTGAGTCAGAACGCTCTTGTGCAACCCATAAATGGTGAGCAAGCATGCCATTTTCTGCGTCTTTGCTGTAGGCTCCGAGCACGAACTTGAACCACGACTTAGTCCTCCTTGAAGGAATCCACCGATGAGAATTCTCTTTGTGACGTTTGCCCTTCTTGCCGCCATTCTTCTTGTTGATTGCAGTGGTCACGGTGGCGATTTCGTTTTCATGAATTCTGCACCCTCTTTGGCAGCCATCGGCAACCAAGTGGTCCAAGAAGGCAATACGGTGACGCTCAATTTCGCTGCTACAGATGCTGACACCGGCGATGTTTTGAGCTTTTCTGTAACCCCGATCCTTCCATTCGCAAGTCTAACGGACAACGGCGATGGAACGGCGAGCTATGTTTTGACCCCCCAGGTCGGTGATACGGGAGTCTACACGATCAACGTTACCGCCATTGACAACGGCACGAATCCAATGTCACAGTCAGAAACTCTGGTTCTTTCAATTCCAGATATCAACAGTTCGCCCGTGGCTGGTCTTGTTCGAGACGCGAATACAATGTTGCCCTTGGCGGGCGCCGTGGTTGTTCGGCAGGCGACCCCCTTTCGAAGCCAAGCGGCTGGCGACGGCAGCTATCAACTTTTCATTCCCAATGGCACGAGCGAGGTTATCGTGGCTGGCATGAAGGGATATTTGAACAGCTCGATATCAGCCAACGCAGGTGCTGCAGCCGCCGACATCCTCTTGACACCCGTTACGATTGGAACGAACCTCAATTACACTTTCGTCGAGCCGACTATTTGTGGCATCTGTCATCCCAATCAAGAAGCTGAGTGGAATGGTTCGCCCATGGCCGTGGGTGGCACCAATTTATGGGTACACGATATCTATGCTGGCAACGGAACGACAGGGGGCATGGGTGGTTTCGTCTACACCAGAGATTCTGTTTTCGCTGGTAGCAATCCAGATTCGGAATGCGCTGCTTGTCACCAGCCAGAAAAGTGGGTGGCTGCTGGGTACTCGGGGCCATTGGAGGGTCCCGGTGACGCCATCTATCCTTCGAATGCGGTAAATCATGGGATTTCTTGTGACATGTGCCACAAAATTGCCGACGTTGACGTTGCGAAGATCAATTTTCCTGGGATCTTCCCTGGTGCCGTGACCATCAACTTGCCCAGTAGCGGGCAAGTCATGTACGGCCCCTATCCAGATGCAGACTACAATCTGCCCAACACAATGGTCCCGGCCTTCCAACCGCAATTAGTGGCTCAAGTCTGCGGCACGTGTCACCAAGATAAGAATGACGTTGACGAGGATCACACTTACACGGGGATCACTTCTGAGCCGACCTACACGGAGTGGGAAGAGTCGGCTTTTGGCGATCCCAATTCGACTTCCTTCAAGACATGCGTCGACTGCCACATGCCGGCTACGACGACAACACAAGCATGTGAGGTCATTGTTCTCAATCGTGATCCGAGTACGATTCGATCCCACGCCATTGAAGGAACAAACTCCACATTCTTGGAGAACGCTGTTGAGCTATCGATGCAAACGAACAAGGTCGGTGCGAAACTCGAAGTCACAGTTGCGATCAATAACAGCATGACTGGGCACCATGTCCCGACAGGAGTTACGATTCGCAATATGATCCTCTTGGTAGAAGCCTGGGTCGACGGCAATGACCCCTTGGTTTCCCCGCTCAATCACACGGGGACTCAGACCATTCACACTCTGGGTGGTGTGGGTAACCCGGCACAGGGCTACTACGCCGGATTGCCTGGTAAGTTCTACGCCAAGGTGAACCATGATGCCAATATGCAAGGTCCGACCTTCTTCACCGACGCCACCGGGATACAATTCGATTCCCGTATCCCGGCACTCACAACAGACACGACCAACTATACTTTTGACTTGCCCCCAACGGGTACAGGCACCATTCACGTCCGCGCCCGTTTGATCTATCGACGTTCTTTTCGTTTCCTCGTCGATGCCAAAGGTTGGACCACCGATGGGCACGGCCATCCGCTCGAAGATGTTGCCGCTCCCCATTATGGCCACCTGATGGAGGAGGAAACTGAGGACGTGACGTTCTAGGTCAGATCGATGGGTCGTTCTATTTGTCGCCCCGCAACTAACATTGGCGGATGGCGCGGGTGACGCTCATACGGTTGATGCGGGAGATGGGATAAAGGGACGCTAAGAGCGGCAAAATAATTGCACCTCCCAATGCCAGGAGAAGCCACCAACCAGCACTACGTTGGGGCAACGCTAAGGCTGAAACTTGTTCAAGAGCTTCGACGACAAGGGGTGTCAATAGGCTGCCAAGGACGATGCCGAGGATGCCCCCCATGACTCCGACGAGCCCAGCCTCGAGCAACACGAGTTTGGCCATCTGCCAACGCGTGGTGCCCAAGGCTTTAAGAACGCCCAACTCCCGGCTCCTCTCAAGTGCACTCAGGAGCTGGCCGTTCAGGATTCCCATGGCTCCCAAGACGGCAGTCATGACAATGATGATATCGAAGAGGAAGAAATCCTTGGTGATGTCCCAAAGCGCGTCATCGCGCACACGTGTGCCGGTAAAGTAATCCCATTGTTTTGCCTGCGGGAATACCTGGCTCAAAGTCGATTTAATGTGGGCGAGTGCCTTGTCTGGATTCACTCCATCCGTAAGTCTGAGCGCCACACGAGTTGTCTTTTTGTTGTTGATGCAAAACTCTTTATGCATCCAGCTGTCGTTTATGACGCCATAAATACGCTCGTCGGGATAGGGTTGAAATCCGTAGGCATCGCTGATGGCCAGGACGGAAAAATCTTCGACGACGCCCCGCCCCGTTCGAATCGGGACGTTGTCACCTACTTGGTAGTTGAGATCCTGAGAGAGGCGAGACGACAAGATGATGCTTCGCTCCTGTGCGAAACGCTGCCGCAAATCTGGGTCGGTCAAGGGACCGTAGTCTCCCAAAAGGTCACCCTTGATGCCGCTCAAGAGGAAAGGCGCATAGGTGCGAATGTCGCCGGGTTCCACAGCGGTCACTTCGTTGAGTTTGAGGACTTCGCTTTCCAAACGATCGAATAGCATGTGATCCATGCCTCGGACAAAGACCTTGTCATCAATCGCGATGGCCGCCCATTCTTCGGTTTCGGCTTGGAGACTAGCCGTCATGCCTTTCAAAGCCGTGAACGCAGCTGCCACCATGGCGATGATGATGACAGAGACCGCCAGGCGTAGTGGTTTTTTGTCAATGTCTCGCCGCACGAGAAGCGAAGTCAAAGGCAAGAGGTCTCTGAGCGCGCCCAAAACCCAAGTGCCGAAGCGTGAGAGGATCTTGGGTGCAAGCCAAGGCAAGCCAATGAGAAGAGCGAAAAACGCGACTCCCAGAAGTAGAGATCCCATCAATGCCGGTTTTTGCTCGCCAATGATAGGGACGATCTGGAAGTAGAAAAACGGTAGAGCAACCGACAAGAGAAGCGCCGAGAAGATGCGAAACCCCTTGGAAGCTTCCTCTGGATCCAAACTACGCTCCCCACGGATCGCCTTGGAGACCGCGCTCCGTCGCATCCGTAGCAATGGAAAGACAGACCCCAGGAGGGCGAGCGTGGCTCCCAAGGCTGCCAAAGGAACGATCTGGCCCCAGGGAACATCGAATACTGTGATGTGACGACCGGTGCCGAGAGTGGTGATTCGCAGCCCCAAGAGAATGCGGCAAATGAGAATACCCAAGCCCAAGCCAAGAGCGGCCCCTACACCCGCGAGGATTGCAGCTTCCGTGAAGAAGATACGAGCGATCTGCATTCTGGAAGCCCCAAGGGCCGTAAGCGTGGCGATTTCGCGGCTACGTTCCACCAAAGCGATGGAGAGTACGTGGAAAATGACATAGAGTCCGAGTCCCAGAGCCATCAATCCTGCGAAGCGCACACCGTTGCGAAAGGCGCGTTCGTCTGCGGCCTGACCAATGACAACCTCTTGGTTCAATTCAAACGAAAACGTCTTGCTCAGGCTCGATTGTAGTCTCTCGATATCAACGCCTGCTTTCTTCTTGAGCAAGAAGTCGCGCTGCGTGCCGACGTCAGAGAACAACTCATCGGCCGCTAGATAATCAAGAATGATGACTCGACCAGCAGCCTGGCGACCAAGCTTTTCGTCAGCGAGGATTCCTTGACCCAAGAAATCTCTTTCTCGGGCGGGCAATCGTTTCGCTGGAGCGACTTTCTTCATTTTGCCATCAACGCAGACACGCCGGGCGCTGCGTGGTGGTCTGGCGAGCCGAATGGTGTCGCCTAAAGTGAGACCGCGTTCTGTAGCAAGAGCTCGACCGATGAGAGCCCCTCTTGATCGGTCCAATCCGTGGAGATCTTCGCCTTCTTCGATACGATAGAATTGGAAGATCTCACTTTTCTCGGCTTCGAGAGCGAAGAGCAAGGCACGGCGTCGGGTTTTCTTCTCAGTCGTTTCCGCCTGAGGGCTGACAATGACAACATCGTTTTGGAAAAAAGCTGTGATCTCTTCGATGCCGGGAATCTCAGCCAAGTCACTGCGAGGATTTTTTTGGGTGGGCGAAGGGCTTACCCGGACGTCGGCACGCCAGTTCTCTTCTCCAGGCTGAGACAAGCCCAAAAGCGTGTTGTGATCCAAAGTAAAGATGGCCACAACCACAGCAATACCCATGGCAATGCCGCTGATGGCAAAAAACGTGCGACCTGGTCGCTTGAGAAGGCTGCGGCGAGCCATGGTGGAAACGAGGCGCATCAGATATTCAAGCTCGCAAGGGATTTGTGAATGTCTTCGACGCTCAGGTCTGGACCGATCAGTTCGGCATGAGGGGCGAGTTTGCCGTCGACCAGGAAGAGGACGCGGTCGGCAAAGGCTGCATCTCGTGGATTATGAGTTACCAAGAGAATGCTCTTGTTGTCGTCCTTGGCGAGCTTTTGGAGGATCTGCATGACTTCTAACCCTGCCTGTTGGCTGAGATTGCCAGTTGGTTCGTCACACAATAAAATGGGCTGTTCGCCACAAAGTGCGCGAGCAATAGAGGCCCTTTGCATTTCTCCGCCGGAGAGTTCATGAGGCAGAGCCTCTGCTCGTTCCAAGAGATTGAGACGCCTTAGTAGGGTGTCGACACGGTGCTCATGCTCATGAGGTGCCTTGCCAGCAATGGCGAGCGGCAGCGCGACATTTTCTCTTAGAGTCAAGTTCGGCATTAAATTGAAAAACTGAAATACTTGACCGATCTCGTCGCGACGCCAACGTGTGACTTCTCTTGAGCTTGCCTGGGAGAATAGCTTGCCACCCAGGCTAATCTCGCCGGACGTAGGTTTTTCAAGTCCAGCCAAAAGATGAAGTAAGGTCGTTTTGCCAGAACCACTGGGGCCCATCACGCAGAGGAACTCTCCTTTGGCAATCGCTAAATCGATGTCACTCAGGATGCTCTTGGCAGCTTGATGTTTGCCACTGGTCTTTCCGAGTTTCTTTGCTTGTATCACGGTGCTCAATTCCGACCTCCCGACGTCTCATCACCAAACGAGGGCAGATTCCGCCCATGTCTCACCTGACGCCAGGAACTTTATGGCGCAAAGTAGTCCCTGTCAAGCGCTCCCGCGGCGATTTTTCCGGATAGAGAACGATCTTGGCGTTGTGCCCTAGAGACCGCTGGCAAAGTTCCAGACTTGGCCTTGGTCGTCTAGGTAGTGAAGAGCGTCGTCAATCTTCTTGAGACGCCACGGGGTTTTGC
>JAJRYU010000687.1 GCA_024275615.1 Planctomycetota bacterium | reverse complement strand
GTACTTGCGTATCCCGGAGAATGATTTGTTCCCAACATCTGGTTTCAACGCCCCCGTGATTGCTGGCGTGGCAACATTGCCATTCCCAATCCCAAATCAGCCTAGTTTGGCTGGGTTGCATATCTACATGCAATCTGGCTTGAGTGATGCTGGTGTGGTTGGTGGCGTTTCGAGTTCGAATGCTCTGGTCATTATTTTCCAGTAGCGGGTTGGGCTCAGTCCAGGAACATGAAAGAAAAGAGGCACCATCTACGATGGGGCCTTTTTTCGTTTGCACCAACGGGCCTAACTATTGCGAGGCAAACGGTCAGTGCGGCGATTCTTCTATTTCGAAGCGACTCGCTCATCTCTTTCGAAACTGAAATGCATGATCCGAAGAACAAGAAACAAGGACCGCCGAACCCGAGATTCAGCGGCCCTAACTTTGGATCGATTCAGTCGGCAGATCTAGATGTCAGCTTTCTCAGCCCAGGTCTTTGAGTCGGGATAGAATCCCTTCCATCGTTTGATGAGCCAAGCTGTTGCCGGCAAAGGGCCCATTTTTTCTTTGTCATTCTTGTCGCCAACAGGCCGGCCCAGCATCATGTTCCAAAGGCGGCCTTTTTCGTCGACGAATTGATCTTTCTTGAACGCGAATGTGTGACCCTCTCGTACCCAAGCCGTGGCGTGCATGCCAGCCTTGTCGAAGAAGACAACAATGTCTTGGTTGCCGAAGCGATCTTGAATCACTCTCTTCTTGATCAAGTCAGACATCAGATAGAGTTTGACGGTTTCGCCTTGTCCAATTGACACTCCGAATTTCTCAGCACGTTTCGCATTGAATGTGAACGTCCCCATGAAACCGCCACGCCCTTTGCCCTCCAAGACCAATGACTTGGGATGAGCGGCAACCCAGGTGCCCCAAGATGTCACCGTGCTCGTCAGGAATTTCAACTGTGACCCTTTTAGTTCTCCCTTGACACACTCACCGGTTGTGTGCACCCAAAGAGACTTGGTGCCTCTGTCATACATGACAAACGAGTTGCGATAGAGGACACCTTCGTGACCGAATTCCAGGACTTTGCCGTTTAGTTTTCTGCTATACACGATAGCGGTTTGGCAAAGTGGTCACCACGCCACAGCAATTGGAGTCTTGCCGCACACATCATTTCCGAGCTCGTGGACTCCCATGATCGAGATGGGGTAAGCACGGGCTTCGCCATTGCATACGACACCAATGATGGCCTCGTCCTTAGCCGTCTTGGCGTCCTTCGCTTTTGACATCTTGGGATTGTCAAAAACTGGAAAGGCGTCTCGAGGAGCAGCACGGCGGCTGTTCGCCTCGTAGTCGCCTTGCTTGTCATCGAGGTTTCGCTTGGGTGCTGGCTTCCGTTTCCTGCGCCGATGCTTAGGCTTTTTCTCTTCTTGCTTGCTCAAGGCAGGGGCATCCACGGTGGATGAGTTTTTGAGAACTTGAGCAACACCTGGTGCCGCCACGATCCCCACGAGAAGGAGCAACATAAAGAGACGAGCCGATTTATGGTTCATCATGAGTTTCCCATTTTGAGTGTCTTTGAATTCCATGACCAGGATTTGAAACCTTGGTTGAGGTGGCTCGATTCTCGGCCTAATGAAGGAAGAGTCAAGAATTGGGGCGAGAATCCATCAGGAGATGCACGATTACGGCATCTTTCCCGACCTTTTGGTCGCCCAGAAGTCTGGTGACAACACTTATCCATGAGATCGTGGTCAACTTCAGTCGTGAACAATACGGGTCAGGTCTCAGGTTTGTTCAAGTCGAGGCGATGGAACTCCGAAAATGAAAGCAAGCGGTCTCCTAACCGCCAGAGTCACTTGTAGGGAAAATCCATGAATTCTGTCTCCAGACGCCTCAGGGGCCTCAACATGCGCCCCAAACTCATCGCAATTTTCATGTGCGTGGGCTTAGTCCCCTTGTTGATCACAACTTGGATGGCATTTCAGATGTCAAGCCACGCTTTGGACGTTGAAACGGAAAAGGCAAGCGAAGCCTTGGAATCTCTCGTTTCAGACAAATTGCTCGCCATCGTGGAATGCAAGCAGAGAGCGGTAAAAGACTATGTTGATCGGTTAGACGACCAACTTGCGAGTTTTGCCAATGACAAAGCTATCGTCAGGGCGATGAAGAGTCTATCTCAGGCCTTTCCCAAATATGCTGAACAACAAGCCGATACCTCGGATTCCCGTGGTCAAGTCGCGGCCTATTTCTCTGGGTCTTTCTCAAGCAAGTATCAGGAGATAAACGGAGCTGCGCCCAGTTTTTCTTTCGTGAACAAACTCGATGACAATGTTCTGTCTCTCCAGGCGAGTTTTGTCGTTGCCAAGAAAGAAGAGCAAGACGGAAAGAACAGTCTCGATGGAGGAGAAAACACCTCAGACTACGACCAGATTCACGGCACCTTCCACCCTTTGGCCCGCAGCTATGCCCAGTCAAGTGGTTTCGCTGACATCTTGCTTATTGATTCAAGTAGTCACACTGTTATCTACTCCGTTGCCAAGAATATTGATTTCGCAACTAACTTGAAGTCTGGTCCTTTCGCGCAAACTAGTTTGGCTGCAGCATTTGTCCAAGTCGAAAAGGAAGGTCCCTATCTCAGTGACTTTGATCGTTATGATCCAGCTCTAGGAAAGCCCGCGAGTTTCTTTGTTCGGCCTATTGTTGATGAGGGCAAAAAGATTGGCTTCGTCGCATTTCGGATCTCAATGGATCGCATCAATCAATTGATGGCGGTGAACACGAGCCTTGGCGAGTCCGGAGATGCCTTCATTGTCGGCGCCGATAGTCGTTTGCGTTCTGACGTTCATTCTGGTCCAAGCGCGCTGTCGGTAGCCGCTTCTTGGAAGAAAGCAGCGAAGCTTGTCACGAAGTCAAAATCAGCAGATGCCGGACTTTCAGGCGAAACTGGCGTGGTTTCGAACGACGACATCATGACGGCTTTTGCACCACTTAATTTTGGCCCACACACCTGGGCTGTCTTGGCC
>JAJRYU010000686.1 GCA_024275615.1 Planctomycetota bacterium | reverse complement strand
ATTGTCTTCCATGCGGCTACCGCCTTTTTCTATTGCGCCTTCAGCGACAACGATAATCGAAAAGAACCGCCCCATCTTTTGACGATCTCTGACTTTCTGGGCCACGATCTCCAAATCGAAGGGGATCTCCGGAATGAGAATGGCATCGGCACCCCCCGCGACTCCCGCGTGTAATGCGATGAACCCAGCGTCTCTTCCCATCACTTCAAGAACCATGATCCGGTCATGGCTCTCGGCAGTCGAGTGAAGCCGGTCAACGGCCAAAGTGGCAAATTCCACAGCCGAATTGAAACCAAAAGTCTCGTCTGTCCCCATAAGGTCGTTGTCAATAGTCTTGGGTACACCGATAACTTTCAAACCATGATTCTGACTCAATCGGTGACAAATGGCCATGCTGCCATCACCGCCCAAGGCGATGAGCCCCTCGCAGCCCAGCTCTTTTAAACGCCCAGTAATCCGTTCTGAACGGTCCACTCCATCGACGTTGAACGGATCGCCACGGTTTGTCGTTCCTAAGATCGTGCCACCTCGGGTCAAGGAACCAGCAATGGATCGCCTGGTGAGATCCATGATCCGCATTTTGTCTTCCAGCAGACCGTCGAAGGAGTCTTCAATGCCAATGATGCGCCAATTGAGGAAAATGCGACCGCGTTTCACGATGGCGCGCATGACGGCGTTGAGTCCGGGGCAGTCGCCTCCTCCAGTATTGATAGCGATAGTCCGGCGAAATCTGCTCATTAGGTATCCCTCGTCGTGAATCCGTTGACGTTCGTGGGCGTCAGCGACACAATGCCCAGAACACCAGGATCCAGCAAGGAGGTTGAAGAAAAACCCTTATGGTAGATGTTCAGCACAAGTTCGTTCTCGCGTCAAATTCAAGCATTCGTCGGTCTCTCTTAGAGAGCGCAGATTTTCAGTTTTTGGTTGATCCAGCAGATATCGACGAGAGGTCCATCGAGTCGGAATTCACAGACCCTGCAGCACTGGCAGCTAGATTGGCCGAGGAGAAGGCCCTTGTTGTTTCTCGTCGGCGGCCAGGAGCCTTGGTTTTGGGTTCTGATCAAGTGTTCACTCTGAATGGCTCATTCGTCGCAAAACCGACAAATCGCCAAGAGTTGAGGGCCAAGTTGCAAAGCTTGAGCGGCGAAACACATGAATTTCATTGTGGTTTCGCTCTGGCGCGCGATGGAAAAACACTCCATGTGGAGGTCGATCGAGTGCAGGTCACTTTCTATGACCTGAGTGAAGGGGAAATTGATGACTATACTCATAGCGGCGAGGGAATTGGCTGCGCCGGAGGTTACCGATTTGAAGAAGGCGGGGTAAGACTGATCCGCGAAGTCATGGGCAGCCATTTCACGGTTCTTGGTTTGCCAATGTTACCCTTGGTCAAGTGGCTGAGAGAAAACGGCGAAATGGCTACAGTGAGAAGAGTTGGAGGTAGGGAAGAATGACCCCATTTACAAAACGTCCAATCAAACCGATCGATCCTCTCGTTTCTAGGTCAGCCCTGGAGATCTTGGAGGCTTTGGGCACTTGTTCATTTCAAGGCCGAAATCTGTCGACCGCCTTAGATGTTCTTACGACGATGGTGCAAGATGAAAACTGCGGTGTGGTCCTTACTTTCGCCGGGGCCATGGTGCCTGCAGGAATGGGTGAGCTTGTTTGTCGGTTGATGGAAAACGGCGTTATTTCCGCGATTGTCTCCACCGGCGCCAATATCTCTCATGACCTTGTTAACGCGGCAAAAGGAGGACCTGGACATTTTATCGGTGATCCAGATGCCGACGACGACGAGTTGTTCAAGCATCGAATCAACCGCATCTACGACACGAATTTGCCCGAAGACAATTACCTTGCTGCTGAAAAAGTCCTGGAGGCGATCTGGCGCCCCATTCAAGCGGATTGGCAGCTTGAATCGGGGGAGCAGCCCATGGTCATGCCGCCCAGTGAGGTGTTTCGTCTAACAGGGCAAGGTCTTAGTGAATCCGGCAGAAGATCCATGTTGTCCGTCGCTTTTGAAACCGGGACGCCCATTTTCTGTGGCGCAACCAGCGACAGCGAATTCTGCCTCAATTTTGCTCGATTTCGTTATCGGGGTTGGTGCCATCTTTTGATGGACGAAATTGATGATCTTTTTCGTATGGGAGAGTGGGTGAAGAGTCATGCCTTACGCGGGGCAATTATTGTCGGCGGGGGCGTGCCAAGGAACTGGGCCCAACAGATTTTCCCACTTCTGGACATGATCGATGACAGCCATTTTCCGGGTTATGACTTTGGTGTCCGCATTTCCACAGACAATGTTGTTTTCGGCGGCTTGTCTGGGTGCACTCTGAGCGAAAGCAAGTCCTGGGGGAAGTATGGCCCCAAAGCCCGGTTTGCTGAAGTCGCTTGCGACGCGACAATTGCCCTGCCGATTCTTGTCGCGGCTCTTTTTGACCGCTTGGCGATTCCGCGCTCTGAATAACCCTGCAGGCGTACATCCTGGTCGAGCCGGATTCAAAGAAAAAGGAGGATTCTTCGATGCCCATGAAGGCAGTGAGGGGTTGGTTTCCCTATGGGCAAGAAAAGATAGAATGAAGTTGCCTTCCTAGGTGTATATAACCACATAGTCGGGGAGGGATTGCGTATTATTGCACCCGCCACGGCCGTTTTTGTCGCTACCAAATTCTGCAAACCGGGACGATTGACGTAACTTATGCGCATTGCGATACTTGTGACTGCCATGCTTGTTCTGTTTTGGCCTCTTTTCGGATGCATGTCGGCGGAAGAATACGAAGCAGAGGCGGATCGAGTGGCTTACGGCATTATTGAACGAGCCAGGGCGGCTGCCGATCAGAATGAAGACGCGAATTTTCGTATCAATACCGATCGAGGTGAAAGACTGCGAGATACACTCATTGTTGCCCGAAGTTTGGACAATGAACCCGGCCCGCGGGAGCGTCTCGCGCTTGAAGGTTCTATGGTGAAGGTTGACCTTGGCTCGGCGCTGGAGATCGCGGCAAGAAACAGTCGAGAATTCCAGACGGAGAAAGAAAGACTCTATTCTGCGGCGCTAAATTTCAGCAGCGCTCACCGCAATTTCGAATCCCGTTGGTTTGGCTTGCAGTCAGTCAATGGGGATGCCAATGGCGATGGCAGTGACGGCACTAATTTCTCCTTGGCCGAAAACGGTTCCCTGGGATTTACGCGGGTCTTGGCCACAGGTGGCGCCTTGAGCCTGAGCATCGGCGACAACATTACGCGTTTCCTTTCCAATCCAGCGTCGACCGTGGCGCGGACATTCGCCACTCTATCGTTGTCTATCCCGTTCCTCAGAGGAGCGGGGCGAAAAATCGCTTATGAAAACGTCACTCAGGCGGAACGCAGCGTAGTTTATGCGGTTCGAACCTATGAGCGTTTCAAGAGGGTTTTCGGAGTGACGGTCATGAGTCAGTACATGCGACTGTTGCGCGATCAACAGACCACTGACAACGAGCTAGGAAACTATCAACGGCGCCAGGTCACAGCCGAAGAGAACCGAGCCTTGGGCGAAGCGGGGCGATTGTCGCGTACCGACGTTGAGCGCGCCAACAATGCGGAACTTTCCGCAGAAAACCGCTGGATTATCGCCACCCAAAATCTTCAAAACTCAATGGACCGTTTCAAGATCACCTTGGGTTTGCCGACGGACGTCAAACTCGTCATCGAGAAGGGTGATCTAAAACGTATCAGTGATACCGGCGTCGACCCAGAATTCATTGGCGAAGAATCCGCCATGGTCAAAGCGATATGGAGTCGACTTGATTTAGCTGTGACCCACGGCCGCGCTATAGACAGCCTGAGAAGGGTTGTCATCGCCCGTGACGCTTTGAGAGCTGGCTTGGATCTGAATGTCGGCGCCAATTTCAACTCAAACGACTTTGGTGAGACGCGCTTCAAATTGGATCCCATCGGCAATGCCGATTATAATCTCGGATTCGATCTCGATCTTCCCTTCGATCGGGTCAATGAACGCAACAGTTACCGTCAGTCACTCATCGATTATGACGCCGCATTGCGTAATTATGAGGCCCAGGAAGACAACGTTAAGTTGACGGTGCGCACCGGAATGCGCGCTCTCTATCAGGCCGCCGAAACTTATCGTATTCAGATACGCTCTTTGGAAGTTTCCCAGACAAACGTCGATGCAACCAGTTTGCTCAAGGATGCAGGGCAAGGTACGACGAATGATCTGTTGGACGCCCAGAATGATCTTATTGCTGCGCAGAATGCCGTCACAAACGCCCTCATCGCCTTTAAGATTGCGAGAATCGAACTTCTACGCGACATGGGTGTTTTGGTGGTGACTTCCACCGGCATCGACGAAGACTTGACCCGAGCTCAGCTCATAGAGGAGGACTGATCCATGAGATTGTCCATAATTGCTTTGTTGTCCCTGGTGTGCTTTGTCGCGTGTGGCGAAGAGAAGGACAATTATGAGTACCAGTTGCACAAGGTTACTTCTGGTGACATGCGAATCACTATTCGCCAGAAAGGAACAATTGAAGCCCGAGATCCGTTTGCTGTTCAAAATCCCATCGTCGGCAAGTCGGAAATTCTCGATATCATCGCCGAGGGCACGTACGTCAAGAAAGGCGATTTCCTCTTCTCATTGGACGTCTCCAATCAAGAGGACAAGATGCTCCAGCAGCGCATTTCCACGTCAAATGCTGAACAAGCGCTCTTCAATGCCCAGCAGCAATTGGAAATCACCAAACAGCAGAACCAAAGCAACATCAAGAAAGCCGAACTCAACGTCTTGTTCGCCGAACTAGACATGGAGCAATACATCGAAGGTGACCTGCCGCGGGAGAAAGAGTCTATCGTTGCCGATATTACTTTGACAGCCGAAGAAAGAGAGCGTGCCATTGAGACTCTCAATTGGAGCGAGAAGTTGGCAGAGAAGGGCTATATCCCCAAGGTCAAGCTTGATGCCGATTCGCTACTTGTCAAAAGGCGGGAGATCGAGAAGAGACTTGCCGAACAAAAACTCAACGTGCTGAACAAATACACCTCCAAGAAACGAATTCGTGAGCTCGAAAGTCAGTTGGAAGAATCAAAACGTGAACTTGATCGTGTCAAAGTACGCAGCAACGCATCTCAAAGACAAAAAGCTGCGGATGTCACCGCCAGAGGAGCTCAATATGATCTCGAAAAGAAGAAACTCGAACGGCTGGAACACTCCATTTCCAACAACCGCGTTCTATCCCCACGAGCCGGCATAGTTATTTATGCCAGAGAAGGCGGACGTCGTGAGCGCAAACCGATCGAGGCTGGCTCTTCTGTTCGAAAAGGCCAGACTATCCTCGAACTCCCTGACATGGATCGAGTCTTGGTTGATGTTGATGTTCACGAAAGCAGCGTCCACTTGGTGCGCCTGAACATGCCAACCATCATCACCACGGACACCGGTGAAACCATCGTTGGATTGGTGGAAAGCGTTGCCACCGTTGCAGATTCCCAGTCGTGGTATCGCAATCCCGACTTGAAGGTCTATTCGACGAAAGTCACAATTGAAAATCCCGGTCGGAAGCTCAAGCCAGGCATGAACTGCTATGCCGAAATCATCATCGATGATCTAAAAGATGTGATCAGCATTCCGACACAAGCTGTGTACGACAATGGGCAGCAAACCTATTGTTATGTCAAAGTCGATGGCGCTCCGGTACTTCGCAAGATCGAAGTAGGCTT
>JAJRYU010000685.1 GCA_024275615.1 Planctomycetota bacterium | reverse complement strand
ATCCCGGTTCTCCCTTCGGGGAAGATGCGCGCCATCTGGAACAAGATCGCCTGATTGCTACACTTGGGCGGCTTGCGAGTCGGATGGCCGCGTCGGGAAACCGCCGAGGAAAGTCCGGGCTCCGAAGGGCAGGAAGGTGGGTAACGCCCACAGGTCGAAAGACCATGGAAAGTGCAGCAGAGAGTAGACCGCCGATGGTCGCTTCGGCGACACAGGTAAGGGTGAAAGGGTGAGGTAAGATCTCACCGCCGTCCTGGTGACAGGGCGGGCACGGCAAACCCCTTCCGGAGAAAGACCAAATAGGAAAGGAGAGGTTTCGGCCTCAGGAGGCGGCCCGTCTCCTTTGACTTTCGGGTAGGTCGTTTGAGATGGTGAGCAATTGCCGTCCTAGAGAAATGGTCATCACCTCCCTTGAGGAACAGGACCCGGCTTACGTACTCGCTTTGACTCGGGGGCGTCACAAGGGTGCCGCCCCCACCTTTTCTAAAGTCAGTTACATCCATTGGTGACAAATTGAAAAGAACTCGCGACGAATCGCGAGTTCTTAAGTGTTAGGCCACCACATGTGCCGTCCAGGTGTGAGTCCGAGGACCCGACAATTTTAAGGTGGGGGCCGGACGTCGCGCGGCGGAAATCCCTTACTCAGGGCGTGTCCCCGGTCACGCATCTTGGTCCCCAAAGAGCCGAACATTAGGGCGAAGGACTGAGCCCTGAGAAACGGTCACGGCAGAAAACCTTTATTTCAACCGATGGGTCTTGTCGCGAGTCGAATGATTTTCACAAACGATCCGAAAGTCGATCTCATCAGCTGACAGATTGTGCCATGACCTGAGCAATTCGCAAAGTTGGTTTCGGATTTATCGCTCGGGCTACTCAGCAAATGGAAACCCGTCAGCACGGCCGCCCGCTCTATTCATGAGATTGTGGTCAATGCGGGCATAGGCCGCCTTTCTCAACATCACCATGTGAGAGTTTATTCAATTTGCTGCTTTCAAGAAGTCAAGTATGAGCTTCTCCTGCTTTGCTGTGAGCTTGGCTTCCCAAGCCATGTCATCCATGGTTCGTTCCCACTGTGAATCGCTTTGCCGAGCTGGTGCATGCAAGCCATGGCATTCTTGGCACTTCTTGCGAAATAAGTGGGCTCCTTCGGCATGCCCGGCAACGATCGGCTTGTTGGGTCTTGATTGTTGCGTCGGTGTTGAGGCGCAACTTGGCAAGATGAAAAGTAGAGCTGTGAGCGCTGTCGAAGCTAACCAGATCGTGTTGTTGTTCTTAAACATGTGAACTCTCGGTTCTCTTACTTTGGTCTTAGAGAGATGTGGCGAAGGAAATGACGAAACGATCATTGTCGGCGTCGCTTATGCCGGATGGCTCAAGCCAAAACTGGTATTCAATCTTGATGACAGTTTTTTCGATGGGCCGAAAGTTGAGACCTACGGTGTAACGCCATGTGTCATCGCGAAATCCATCGCCTCGGGTCGTGCGGTCTATCCCCGTTGACGAGTCATCCGTATCCATGTTGCCGACACGAACGACGAAGGTGAACGTTGATTCTTCTGTGAAGAACTTGGTTGCCCCACGCCAGCTTTCTGGGAAAAAGTGGTAGTTGACTTGGGCGTAGAAACCTTCCGCGCCACTAGGAGCTCCGAGGGCTACTTCACGCGGGCTGCGATCGAGGTTAAAGAGGGCATATTCACCGATTAACTCGAAGTCACCTTTCTTGACCGTCCAGTCGAAGGCGAACATGTTCATCGCTTGGTCATTTTGGTCGTCGTACTTACCCCAACCGAATGACAGGCCGAAGTAGGAGACGTCCAAGAATTCGAATTCTGGGCGAATCCCAAATCTACCAATGAACATCTTGCTGTCGTTGTTGTCGACACGTAGGGAGTTTCGACTACCGCGAAAAGCGCCTCCAAGTGTCGTTGAGAAGTCATCATCGAGACCATTGCTGAGGATGACGTCGTAGTCAAATCCGACTCCGAACATTTCCCAAGCACCATAGATACCGAAGCCGGAATCGGTCCAAGTCGATGGAATGATGAAGCGACTGACCAAGGGGCGGTCGGTAAGATCGCGTAGCGGCGCATCGTGAAGAGTGTTGAATCGGCCAAATGGGACAAGGAGGGCCCCCGCCTTGACATTAAAGGCGCGGTCGATGTGAAAATGCAGTTCACCATATTCGACAAGGACGTAGCTATTTGACAAGAAGGACGCGCCGAACCCACCGCCCTCAAGTTCGATCTCTGACTTAAAGCTGATGAGGTCTTTTAGAATGTCGCCACTGAAATTGAGGACAAGGCGTTGCTGCTCAAACGTGGTTTTTCTCTTTGCCTCGTCGTTGCGAAATGAGACGTCAAAATAGCCGCCGATGGCCAAGGCGCTCTTCGCGGCAGAGGAAACTTGAAAATCTTGAAGCGAGGCAATGACTTCATCAAGTTCGTTGCTTGTGGTTTCTGCGCCCACTTGGCTTTCCAATTGTTCGATACGGACAGCGGACGACTGTCTTTGTTCTTGGAGTTCTGCTTCAAGTGTTTCAACACGGTTCTTGAGGCGTTTTTCCCGGACATCGCTCTTCTCAAGGCGTGTCTGCATCTTGTCGACGCGGTTCTTGAGGAGCTGGAAATCTCTTGACTGATCTTGCCCACTAAGAACGGCGCAAGAGCTCAGAAGGATGAGAGAGGTAGAGACCAAAATCTGACGCACGAGAAGACTCCGTTTCTTGAGGACATCTGTTTCCTAAGTACTATGTCGGTACTGAGACTCATTCTCAAGAGTGGCGTATGGGATTTCTGCGCCCTTTTTCTGTTTCTTGTCTCCCCGAGAGGGGAAGATGATGCGCGTGGCCATGATGTCATGGCCTAAACTCTTTAAGGACAAAGCTTTGCGCAAAGTGACCTTGGTTGTGGCGGCCTGCTTTCTTGTGGTTTCTTTTGGATTCATGGGCGGATGGCCTTTTCTTTCACAGGACGAAGAACCGCCAACTCTCCAAAACCAACAGGAAGAAGCGAAGGAACCGGCGAAGAAGAAGGAAGCCGAACATAAACGCCCTTCTCCCAAGGGGCTCCCTGATGAGGGCCTATTGAAAGTGCCAGCAGTCGCCGCAGTCACAAAGGAGATTCGCGCGAGCCGTGACCAACTTTCAAGAGCCAAGAAGTCAGGGGCGAGGGCCTATCGCTTGGCACTGACCAAAGCGGTGCTCAATGACAAATTGCCGAAAAATTACCGCATGAACCAACTCGGGGTTCTCCGGCAAATCAACCTGGATACGGTTTTTCGCCCTGGCTCCTTCAAACCCACTGTGGAAGTGAGAATTGCCCGTGGGGATAGTTTGACGAGAATCGCAAGGCGCGTGAAAAAAGCCCATGGCAACAATGTCACGCCCGCTTTTTTGATGAAGATGAACAGGTTGCCGAATTCACGTATTCGTGCTGGCAATTTGTTGAGCGCACCGACGGAAAACCTCAGTGTTCTCATCTCAAAGTCAGATTTTCGACTCTACGTGCTTCTTGGTAAGAGTATCGTGTTGGATTATCCCGTGGGAATTGGTCACTCCAATAAGACACCCGAGGGCGAATATACGATTCAGGGAAAGACGAAGAACCCGACCTGGACGAGGCCTGATGGCAAAGTCATCGCTTTTGGTGAAGAAGGCCACACAATTGGCACACGCTGGTTGGGTTTCTCTGACAAACGAGGCCGCACTCCTTATGGGATTCACGGCACGGTGGAAAACGCCAGTATCGGCCAAGCTAAGTCCGAGGGGTGTATTCGTATGCTTAAAGATGATGTGGAAGAGGTCTTCCAGCTTATCCCAGAGGGGTGTTTGGTTTCCGTGAGACCTTAGAGGGTTTTCGGGAGAGTGCGACAATCAGCCACAGGGGCCATTTTTTCGTCAAGGTCATGTGGCCCAAGTTGGTTTCCGGTCCTGGTTTGGCAAAAAATTGCAGATGAGGCGGGATCGAGTTTAAGCGGGATTTACATCTGCTATAGTAAGCGCGCATTGAGGAAACTCTCGTTTCCTGCGCTCGTCAATATCGGTCGGAAATGGGAATGTGAACGAGGGTGATCGGCGACGGTCATTCGCTTCCGGGCTGCTATGCTTTTCCAATACGCACATGTCTTGATCGGCTTTCTTTTTGGGATGGTCTTTGTGGCCGCCCAGGTCTTTGTCCTGGTCCGCATCTTGTCGCCTCACGTTGAAGAGGAAAACAAGGGAACGACCTATGAGTGCGGCGAACCCGCCGTTGGCGAAGCTTGGGTGCGCTTTGACATGCGCTTCTACACCATGGCGCTGATCTTTTTGATCTTCTCCGTAGAGGCCATCTTCTTGTTCCCATGGGCCGCCGTCTATAACGAACTGATGAAGACCATGAGTGGGCATCCCAACTCCTGGTTTCCCTTCATTGAAGTCTTGCTGTTTGTCCTGATTTTGGTGGCTGGCTTAGTCTACGTCTGGAAAAAGGGCGACATGGACTGGGTCAAGGCATCGATGAAGGAAGCCGCCCGTGCTGGAAATATGAGCCGCCAGGCTCGTTCAAGCACCGAGGCCAAGGAAAAGGAAGTCGCCTGAAACCATGTCAAGCGAACCGAATATCCAAGAGATTAACTTCAATACCGACGCTGCAACCCGTGACAATGTCCTGATCACGAGCTTGGACAAGGTGTTGAACTGGACTCGCAAGTCCTCTGTATGGCCCATGACCTTTGGTCTGGCTTGCTGCGCCATCGAGATGATGGCAACGGGAGCGTCGAACTACGATATCGATCGTTTCGGTTCCGGGCCTTTCCGAGCGACACCTCGCCAGGCAGATCTGATGATCGTCGCCGGGACGGTTTCCCTGAAAATGGCTCCTCGGGTCAAACTCCTTTGGGAGCAAATGCCGGAGCCCAAGTACTGTATTGCTATGGGAGCCTGCACGGTTTCGGGTGGGCCCTACATCAAATACGGCTATCACGTCCTCAAAGGCGTTGATCGCTTGATTCCCGTGGATGTCTATATTCCTGGCTGTCCTCCCCGTCCAGAAGCGTTGCTGGAAGGCTTGTTTCGCATCCAAGAGAAGATGAAATACGAACGCATTCTTGATCGCACTCGTGAAGGCTTACGCCCCAAGTTGCTTGTAGATTAAGAACGAAAGGTTAGGACAGCGATGACTCCCCTGGAAATAGCGGCGAAACTCAAAGAGAAGTTCAAGGACAAGATCCTCGCTGAGGACTTGGACACTCACGATCCTTTTTGTCAGGTCGAAGCGATGGCAATCGCGGACATTTGTGCTTTCATGAAGGACGAGCTGGGGTTCAACTATTTGCGTTGTCTCAGTGGCGTGGACTACTTGGACAAGAAGAAGACAACAGACGATCTTGGCGTTATCTATCATCTCGGGGCTATTCCCGATGCCGAGCTGCTGTTTTGCTTGAAGGTTGTCTTGCCCCGCGAGGATGCACGGGTGGCCACTGTCGAGAATGTTTGGAGCACAGCTGACTGGCATGAACGTGAAGCCTGGGACTTGCTTGGCATCGACTTTGTCGGCCACCACAATCAAACTCGCATTCTCTGTGCGGAAGACTGGGTCGGCCATGCCTTACGCAAGGACTACAAATCACCGGACGAGTACCACGGCATAAGGAACAACGTCGTCTAGGGCGACTCGGGGAACCTTTGACATGAGTGAAATCAGTCAGCTACAGCCAAACAAGCACGGTGATGTCCGTACGGAAGAGATGCTCCTCAATATGGGGCCGCAACACCCGTCCACCCACGGCGTGTTTCGTGTGGTCATCAAGACCGATGGCGAGATCGTTACGGATGCCGAGTCTCACATCGGTTATCTGCATCGTTGTTTTGAGAAGATTTGCGAAAACGTCAACTACACCATGGCGACGCCTTACACCGATCGCTTGGACTACTTGATGGCCATGGGCAATAACCTGGGTTATGCCATGTCGGTTGAGCGTCTTATGGATGTGGAAATCCCGGAGCGCGCCCAATACATTCGCGTCATCGTGACAGAGTTGTCCCGGATCGCTTCCCATCTATTGGCAATCGGCACCTACGGTATGGACATCGGTGCGATTACCCCGTTTCTATACTGTTTCCGCGACCGCGAAAAAGTCCTGACCATTCTTGAGACGATCTGCGGTCAACGTCTGAATTATAACTATGTTCGAATAGGTGGTGTTGCCTACGACGTGGACGATTCCATGTTGAAGATGACAGCAGAGTTTTGCGACTACTTCTTGCCACGTGTGATGGAGTACAATGATCTCCTCACCTACAACGGTATCTTTATCGAACGTACCGCTAATGTGGGTATCTTGGATGCGGAGCAAGCCATCGATTTCGGTTGCACCGGCCCAGTTCTACGAGGTTCCGGCATCAAGCGTGATTTGCGCAAAGACGTTCCCTACAGCCTCTATGATCGTTTTGACTTCGACGTTCCAGTCGGTTCCGGAGAAGCTGGCACGATTGGCGACTGTTTTGACCGTTACATGGTGCGCATGCGCGAAATGATCGAGAGTGTAAAGATCATTCGCCAAGCCATGGACCAGATCGAAAATGGCCCGTTCAAGACGGACAAGATCAAGGCCAGGCCAATGCCTCAAAAGGGTGATGACTACACGGCGGTTGAAAACGCTCGTGGCGAACTTGGTTTCTATTTGATTTCAGATGGAAGTGACACAGCGTTTCGACTGAAGTGCCGTAGTCCAGCTTTCTCAAACGTGAGTGTGCTTCACGAATTGTGCCGTGGGGCCATGGTAGCCGACGTCGTCGCTATCATCGGTAGTTTGGACATCGTCATGGGTGAGATCGATCGGTAAACAACATGCCTGAGCAATTCACTTTCGTACGCGACATACTCGATCTGAGCGGCGACTCCTTCTGGGGTTTTGTTGCCGCGATTGCTGTTTGGGCCGCGCCGATCACCGGGTTTGTTTCCCTGATCGGTCTTGTTGCTGTTTGGTTGGAACGAAAAATTTCCGCCCATATCCAGTGCCGCCTTGGGCCCATGGAAGTGGGACCTCACGGCATGCTGCAAACCTTGGCGGACGGCATCAAGCTGCTGGGCAAGGAGGACTTGGTGCCTGATAAGGCAGACCGAGTCTTGTTCGCTTTGGCGCCCATGATCGTTTTTGCTTCCACCTACGTGTGCTTTGCCGTTTTGCCATTCAGCCAGGATGTTGTCATCGTTGATCTCAACATTGGTATCTTCTTCCTGGCGGCCGTTGGCTCTTTGGAAGCGATCGGCGTGGTCATGGCCGGTTGGTCGTCCAACAACAAGTGGTCTCTTTTTGGTGCTATTCGCGCGGCAACTCAGGTCGTGAGCTACGAAGTTCCCTTGGGGCTCGCCCTCCTGGCTGGGGTCGTTTGTGCTGGCACCATGAGTCTGAGCGAAATGACCATGGCTCAGTCAGGATGGATCTGGAGTTGGTTTATCTTCAGAAATCCATTCATGTGGGTTGTGTTCATCATCTATTTCATTGCCTCCTTGGCTGAATGTCAAAGGGCGCCCTTCGATCTTCCTGAAGCAGAATCCGAGTTAGTCAGTGGTTTTCACACCGAATACTCTGGGATGCGTTTCGCCGTTTTCTTTCTTGCTGAGTACGGCAAGATGTATGTGGTGAGTGCCGTTGCTGTAGTGATGTTCTTTGGTGGCTGGTATTCAGGCATCCCGATGCTGGACGGCATTGGTGGCATTGCTGGCAACTTGATTGGCGCTGTCATCATGATCACTAAGGCGATGATCTTGGTCTGTGCCCAAATGTGGATCCGCTGGACTCTTCCGCGTATTCGCTTGGATCAAGTCATGGACATCTGTTTGAAGTATCTCTTGCCCTTGTCTCTTGGCCTTCTCATGTTGGTCGCGCTCTGGCAAGGATTGCTTCCCGGGGAAAAGCGCTTTGGCATCGTCATGATTGTCGCCATGGTGCTTGGCTTCTTGAAGATGCGCACATTTGTGCGTTCTGTGTTGTCGAAATCGAGTCAGCAAACGGAGCTTCCGGTCTTCAAGATCTGATCGGGAAAACAAGAAGATGAGTGCTATTCAAAACTACTTCGGCCGCATTGCTAAGGCCTCGAAATCGATCATGATCGGTCTTGGCACGACTTGGCGCTACTTCGTCAATTATCGCGAGGAGCTTGTCACCATTCAGTACGGTTCCGAGAAGTACGCACCCCAAGGGACCTTTCTTCCTGCTCGTCACCGTGGCATTCACTACTTGGAATCGGAAAAGTGCATTCAATGCAACATCTGCGCCAAGGCATGCCCGGTCGACTGCATCGAAATGGAAGGGACGAGAGATGGCGATCTCAATGGGGCATGGCAAGGCGACAAGGTACAGATCTCGAAATTCATCATTGACCTAAACAAGTGCATCTTCTGCAACTTGTGTTGTGAGCCTTGTCCAAAGCAGTGCATTCACATGGGACAGGAATTTGATTTCGCGTCCTACACCCGTTCCCACGGCGTCAAGAACTTGCTCACGGATCAGCCCTGGAGCGAATCCGACAAAGAGGCTGAAGGCGAGCGCCGGGAGCAAATGATTGTGCTTGCGGACATCAAGAAGAAAGAAAAAGCCGCAGCGAGGGCTGCCAAAAAGGCTGCTGCCGACGCCAAGAAGGCGGCAGAAGACAAAGACAAAGACAAAGACAAGTCTTGACCCCATTGGTCGAGATTGTCCGGGATTACTGAAAAGTGGGTTCTAAAGAGGTGGTTTTCGCCTCAGAACCAAGGAGATGATTCGTTGAATTGGGAAGCCATCATATTCTGGGCGCTTGCGACGATGGTGATCGTGCCAGCTCTCGGAGTTGTGTTCAGCAAGAACATCGTTCATATGGCGTTCTGGTTGCTTGCCTCATTGGTTGGGGTGGCCGGCCTGTATTTGCTGATGGGCGCAGACTTTCTTGGAATGACTCAGATCTTCGTTTATGTCGGCGGCATTAGCGTGTTGCTCCTATTCGGAATCATGCTCACGAATTCCGAGCCAGTCTACATTCGCAATCTTGTCAAGAGACCAAGGCTATTGCCGGCGTTGTGTCTTGGTGGGTTGGTTTACTTGGTCATGCTCCAAGCCTTGTGCTCCACGGAATGGGCACAAAATGCTGTGGATCCGGCCAACACCGCCCGTGACCTCGGGGTCTACCTGTTGGGCGAATTCATTTTGCCCTTTGAGATTGTTTCCGTTGTGCTGTTGGTCGTACTTATCGGAGCGGCATTTATCGCGCGCCGTGATTCCGAAGGAGGATCCAACTGATGGGCAACATTCTCACGGAAATCAGCCTCTATCACTATCTTGCCTTGTCGGCCTTGCTGTTTGTCTTGGGTCTCGTCGTGATCATGACCAAGCGCAACGCAATTGGAGTTCTGATGGGATTGGAGCTTCTGCTCAACGCAGCAGGAATTAACTTCATTGCTTTCAACAAGTATTCCGCGCCGGATCGGCTTGATGGACAGATATTCGTGATCTTTGTGATCATTCTAGCTGCGGCTGAAGCAGCGACTGCGCTGGCACTCGTCTTGAACGTGTTCCATCGGATGAAATCAATCAACATTGACGATGCCCGAGTAATGAAGGGCTGATGGGAAACGCGATGAATTTTTTGCTTCGCGATTTAGGACTGACACGACTCGGAAGGAAAGACTGAAACGATGGAAACGCCGATTATTCTGGCCTTAGCGATCACGGTTTTGCCGTTGTGCGCCTTTATGGTCCAGGTGTTCTTCGGTCGATTCCTGCCTCGGCAGGGAGACTGGTTGCCGACCTCCGCGGTGGCGGGCAGTCTGATCATGTCCCTCTATTTGCTGATCACGGGAGTCTTTGGTTCGCCCGAAGGCATGGAGCCGGTTCAGTGGACCACGACATGGATCTCGATTGGGCAAACGAAGACGTTCACAGTCGACTTTGAAGTCTTCGTCGACAACTTGACGGTCATCATGCTGTGTGTCGTGACCTTAGTCAGTTTTCTCGTGCACTTATTCTCAACTGGGTACATGAAAGGCGAAGAACGATACAACCGTTTCTTCGCTTACTTGGCCCTGTTTACCTTCTCGATGCTTGGGTTGATCATCACCTCCAGCCTCATGTTCCTGTTCATATTCTGGGAATTGGTTGGCCTGTGCTCATATCTTCTCATTGGCTTTTACTTCCAGAAGGACTCGGCGGCAGCGGCTTGCAAGAAGGCCTTTCTCACCAATCGCGTCGGTGACACTGGATTCTTCATCGGCCTGATGATTCTTTGGGTCATGGTTGGCTCATTCTCGTTCGATGACATTTTTGCCAGTTTGGGAAGTGGTATCTGGGCCGGACATGAAACGCTGCTCACTGTTTGTGGGCTTCTGATTTTTGCTGGCGCGGTCTCCAAATCCGCGCAGTTCCCTCTCCATATTTGGCTACCAGACGCCATGGAAGGCCCGACCCCGGTATCGGCCTTGATTCACGCGGCCACCATGGTTGCCGCTGGTGTCTACATGATCTGCCGTATGTTCCCGCTTCTCGCGGGAGTTGACGGTGGCGAGTCAGCAATGCTGACTGGCAACTACTTTGACAGTGACGCCTTGTTTATCATCTCCTTGGTTGGTGGATTCACCGCGCTCTTTGCCGCGACCATTGCCATCCCACAGAATGACATCAAGAAGGTTCTTGCTTATTCCACGGTCTCGCAACTTGGTTACATGGTTATGGCCGTGGGTGTTGGTTCCATGTATGCCGCCATGTTTCATCTCTTCACCCACGCCATGTTCAAGGCCTGCCTTTTTCTGGGCTCAGGTTCGGTCATCCATGCGATGCACCATGAACAGGACATGCGCAAGATGGGCGGCCTCCGTCACAAGTTGCCAGTTACCTACTTGACATTCTTGGCGGCGACATTGGCACTGGCAGGTTTCCCGCTTACCAGCGGCATGATCTCGAAAGAGTCGATCCTCACCCAAGCCTACGCCTATTGGCAGTGGCACGATGGCAGCTTCATTCGCATGTTGCCATTTTTGTTTTGCCTGCTTGCTGCTGGACTGACCGCGTTCTATATGTTCCGCTTGATCATCGGAGTGTTCTACGGCAAACCCCGAGACCAACATGCCTATGATCACGCCCACGAGTCGCCGAAATCCATGACGATTCCATTGATGGTCTTGGCGGCGATCGGTGTGCTCGGTGCGGGGATTGCATTTCCGGGAGGTCCAGGTACCCATTGGTTTGAGGACCGTGCGAAACCGGAGGTCCTGGTCGGGAAGATGATGACCAGCGAGGCCATCGTCGATGATGCGGCAACCAGGGCGAAATGGTCAGGTAGTGACCATTGGCACCAGCTGCACGATACCCCGGCTGAATCAGCGACACACGCTGTTCACGAGTTCCATGAACTCTATCACCATGCCCATTGGCCGACGTTCTTCTTGGCCACGGGTATCGGCCTGTTTGGAATTGCCTTTGCGTTCTACGTTTTCTACTTCAAGAGGGAGAAGACGTGGGTCAAAAAAGGCGGATTGCTGGAATGGTATCAGGGTGTCCTTTTGAACCTGTACTACGTTGACAACTTTTTTGCCGCAGTCCCGATCGCATTCATGCACTGGCTTAGCAAAGCTGCGTTGATGATCGATAGGGTGGTGGTTGACGGTTTGGTGAATGCCTGCTCAGTTGTTGTGCGCATCTTCTCCTGGATCATTGGCAAGTTCGACTACAATGCCGTCGACGGGTCAGTGCGTGGGGTTGGTGGGGTCGCATTCATGTTCGGTAGACGGGTGCGACGCCTCCAAGGTGGACGTATTCAAGATTATGTCGGTTTGACGGTGTACGGCTTAGCTGTCGTATTCCTCATCTTGGCAGCGTGGTCTAATTGGACCTAGTGGATTAGGGTCGCCTGTTTGGGTGACAAACTACGGAGTTGAATTCCGTAGCGGATACAAACGAGTTGGAAATGCTGGGCGTGTTTGCCCGGCAAGGACCTAAAAGGGAAGCTGATGTTACTCACACTCGTCACTTTCATTCCCGGAATTGTTGGCCTCATCATTCTTGCTTTGCCGAGCGAGAAGAAGAGTCTCATCAAATGGACTGCCATGGCCGCGGCCGTGGTGACGTTTATTATTTCGTGCATGTTGCTGAAAGACTATCACGGGCAGGGCGAAGACAAGGCTATTGCGGTGTTCGACCGCCAAGTGGCCACCATTGTCGACGACCAGGTCAATGATGAAGGTGTTCGCACCAAGATGCGCTCGGCTATCAATCTCATCAAAGCCGACTATGGCAAAGATGGTGCAGATGGTCGGGGCCCTTCAAGCTATGCTGGCAGGGTTGGTCTCAGCCTTGATGACAAAGAAACGGCCCAAGCGTGGCACGATGTTTGGGAACTCACGATGGCTCAGGGCTCCGTGATATCCGAGAACATCAACTATGTTGAATACGGCAGTTGGATAAGCAGCTTCAACATCCACTACTTCATGGGTGCAGACGGTTTGTCGCTGCCCTTGGTGTGGTTGACGGCGCTTCTCGGCGTCATTTGTTTGGGCTACTCTTGGAACATTGAAAAGGCAACCAAAGCCTACTTCGCGTTGTTCCTCATGCTGCAAACAGGCATCACCGGGGTCTTTCTGGCTCTCGATTTCTTCCTGTTCTATGTCTTCTGGGAAGTTGTTCTTTTGCCGATGTACTTCCTCATCGGTTTCTGGGGTGGTCCGCGCCGTATCTATGCGGCGATCAAGTTTTTCATCTACACACTGGCGGGCAGTGTTTTGATGCTGATCGCAATGTTGGCGATGTACTTTCATGCCGGCTACGACACTTTCAACGTCCTGACACTGATCGAAGCGGCGAATACATTTAGCTTTGACTTCCAGTTCTGGTTGTTCTTAGGCATGTTCGTCGCTTTCGCGATTAAGGTCCCCATCTTTCCGTTCCACACCTGGCTTCCCGATGCGCACGTCCAAGCGCCGACCGCCGCTTCGGTGGTCCTGGCCGGTGTGCTGTTGAAGATGGGGGGCTACGGCTTCTTCCGCTTCAGTTTCACCTTGTGTCCGAACGCGGGCACAGGCGAAATCGCCATGCCTATCTTCGGCAACTTCATCAACTTTCTCGCTGTGCTCGGCGTGATTAACATCGTCTATGGCGCCTTTTGTGCCTTGGCACAAAAAGACTTCAAGAGCCTTGTCGCCTATTCTTCCGTGAGCCACATGGGTTTCGTCTTGTTGGGCTTGGCAGCAATGACCGATGCTGGCGTTCAAGGTGCCGCCCTGCAGATGTTCAATCACGGGCTGAGCTCGGCCATGATGTTTCTTATTGTCGGCGTCATCTACGATCGTGCCCATCACCGCAACTTGGACAAGTTCGGTGGTATTGGCGCGCAGATGCCCTACTACACCGGCGTCGCCACTGTGGGTTTCTTCGCTTCCTTGGGTCTTCCAGGTTTGAACGGTTTCATCTCGGAATTCTTGGTGTTCATGGGAGCCTACGATGCCGAGGGAAGTTCGGTGGCTGGCATGTCCCACATGTTCGTTTACTTGGCCGTCCCGGGAATCGTCCTGACAGCGGCCTACATTCTTTGGACCATCCAACGTGTGTTCATGGGTGAAATGAAGAGTGAGTCCTACAAGAAGTTCCCAGACTTGAACTTCAGAGAAGTTTTTGCCCTCGCGCCACTTGGCATCTTGTGCATTGTCTTCGGTGTTTGGCCACGCCTTATTCTTGATTTTATGGACGGATCATTGTCCGCGATTGTTCGGGTTGTTGAAGCAGCGGCTGGGAGCTAGACATGTTTTTCGCCCAAACTGATCCGGGTCTTGGGGCCCAAGCGGTCAACAATTCGAACCTCATTGAGACTTATCCCGACGTTGTCGCTGGGATAACTTCCGATGTTGCCTACTTCTTGCCTGAGCTGGTTCTTTGCATTGGCATTGTTTGGGTCATCATGGTTGACTTGTTCGGCAAAGGTGATCGCAAGCGAGTTGGCTATCATGCACTCGGAGTCTTGGGGGTCACATTTGTGGCTCTGTTGGTCCATGGGTTCCCAGGCGCCGACGACTCAAGAGCCCTGTTTCATGGCATGATTGTCAACGATGGCTTCGGCATGTTCTTCAAGTATTTCACCGTCATCGGTACGGCGATTTGCATGCCTATGTTCATGTCCCACAAAGAACTCAACAAAGAGCGAATGGGGGAGTTCTACGGCCTTCTTCTCGGGGCAGTTTTGGGCATGTTCATTATGGCGACTGCCAAGAACATGTTGATGTTCTTCATGGGGATCGAGTTTGCAAGTTACACATCCTACTTGCTTGCTGGATACATGAAGGGCGATAGGAAAGCTGCTGAGGGCGGGGTAAAGTACGTCATCTATGGCTCAGTCGCCTCGGGCATCATGGTCTACGGCATGTCGATGCTCTATGGTCTTACTGGCAGCCTCGACATTGCTGCCGTGACTGATGCGCTCCTTGTTCAGAAAACTACAAACGTCACCTTGGTGGTCACGGCCTTGCTGACCTTCGCGGGTTTCGCCTACAAGATCGCAGCCTTTCCTATGCATTTTTGGTCGCCAGATGTCTACGAAGGGTCACCGATGCCATTTACGGCATTTCTATCCGTGATCTCCAAGGCCGCTGGTTTCGCAGTCCTTAT
>JAJRYU010000684.1 GCA_024275615.1 Planctomycetota bacterium | reverse complement strand
CGTCATGGCTCTTGGGACGACTCGCTCACGGAGTTGCCAGGGTCGCCATTCTCCGCACCCTTCCCCTCGCTTTGGTCATTGCTTTTCTTGTGTCTTGGGTGGGGCAGAGTCTCCTCACGGGCCCGCGCATGGTGAGCCATCCCAATGTTGCCGTGTGGCGCGTTCTTTCGTGGGTTCTTCCTTTTCTCATATTGCCTCTTCTGATGCATGGCACAAGGCTCTGGGTCACGAGGACGCACACGAGATCTTCCAGGCTCTTGGTGTTGCTCGGCGTCTTTGTGGTGATTGGCGTAACCTGGATATCGCTGTGGGTCGACCAGACTCAATACCCAGGTCGTTATCCCTTGGCACATCTTCTTCTCTGGGGAGCCGTCCTTTTTTGTTGCGGCTTGCTTGGGGTCTTATTGGCACCCTTGAATGGGGGACGCGCCTTCTCGCGCGCTCTTGTTCTTCTTACGGTTTTTGCCACCGCAGCTCCGATCACTGATTTTCTCAGCTGGGACCCAGGTGCCCGTGCCGACGCCTTCGCGGAAGCGCCGTTTCTGAGCAAGGTCCTGTCCCATTTCTTGCCAACGCCACCAACCAAAGAAATGACTGTGGATGAGGCATTCTTCGCGCGAATATCCGCAGAGAGTCTTGCCGATCCAGAGAGGATAGATGAAGTCTTGTTTCAAAGGCGGGAGCTCAACGTCTTGCTCTTGACGATTGATGCTCTACGCCCTGACAGAATCACCCAGGAATTAGCCCCCAATCTTTGGGCACTCAAGAATCGCAGCACCAGTTTCGACAATGCTTGGACCACTCATCCAGCGACACGTTTGGCCTTTTTGTCAGCCATGCGTGGACGCTATCCCACAGCAACGGACGGCTACCAAGAACTGTTGAGTCCAGGTTCCGTCGCGCCTGAGGATCGCCAACTGACGATGGCCAAGATGTTTTCCGAAGCTGGGCGTCCCTGTGAGGCAATCACAGGATTTTCCTATCGTTTGCTGCACAATGAGTTTCAAGTCCTCGGACGAGATTTTCAAAACACAAATCTCGGCAATCGTGGCGAACAATGGCGTTCTGATCGGATAACGGATAGTGGCTTGGAAGCAATCGATCGCATTGGCGAGAAACCGTTTTTCCTTTGGGTCCACTATTTCGATCCGCACGATCCCGTCGAGGATAGTGGGCAAGGGAGGAGCTACGCCGAACGATATGATGAGACGGTCAAGATTACAGATCGCGAGATTGCGCGGCTAATCGATGGCTTGGCAAAACGCGCTCTACTTGACCGAACCCTCATCGTGGTACACGCAGATCACGGTCGAGTTTTCGATTCTTCTGGCCGCCTCGACACAAGACCCACCATGCGTGAGGACGCGCTCGACGTTCCTTTGTTTTTCCTGATCCCCGGATTCCCCGCCCGTCAAATCACAAGCCCCGTTGATTTGAGTGATGTTCTGCCGACCGTCGCGGACATTGTTGGCATAGACCCCCAAGCAAACTTTCAGGGTCAGTCGTTGGTCCCATACATCTTGGCTGGTGATCCCGTGGAGAACGAAAGAGAAGGATATCCCACAGCGACATCCTTTGCTGAAATGGACTATCCTGACCTGGGTGTTCGCATGTTTGCCGTTCGTGATCAGCGATTAAAACTGGTTCATAATCCTGTTCTCTACACTTTTGAACTCTATGACTTGACTAGCGCGGAAAAAGAACGACGTGAGCTGAGTCAAGAATTGCCTCTTGAACTCAAGAGAATGAAAGGACTCATGGGGGCGTATCGCCTCCTCCTCAATACTGTGCCCAAGATGGACTTCGATCTTGACCATCTGAGTGCCATCAAGCAAACGCTGCGATCGGGCAAGTTCTTGGCACAGATCCGAGTTCTTAATCATCTCGCTCGTGGACAAATACCTGAAGAACTCGTTCCTGAACTACTTGACTTATGCACTCGCAAACAAGACACAAGCCGCCGCATTCGTGTTCAGTCGATGCGTCTTATGGGGCAACTCTCTGACGAAGAGTCTGCCAAACAGATCATCATGCTCATGGAGAGCAACGACAAGGCCCTTTCGTGGGAAGCCGCCATTGCCGCTGCCAAAAGAGGGATTCCAGTCGCAGACAGATTCACGCGTGACATCTCGCCCATGGTTTTTTCTCACCGCGCCATTCAAAGAACGAGACTCGGGCTCTTTCTCAATCAAGAGCGCGATGTGAATCGTGCCCTCTTCTTGTTGGCAGCCAAAAGAGGTCGCTCCTTAGACCTTGCCGACTTTGCTTCCGGCTTGATCATTCACTCAGAAAGCAACTACAGCAATCTCATGTCGGGGTCGGCGCCTCAATCTCAAACTGAAAAAATCGAGACGGCAACGCCGGTATCGGACGAAGAATCTTCGCGATTGACGTCCGTTTCCACAGCCGAACCTGAGATCGCCATTTCCCTTTGTGCCTTGGTCAAAGAGGTCTATTTCCCCGCAAATGGGGAGGACTCAACTCTCATCATGTATCGCATTCACAATGGTGGTGGAAAACCACGGACACTTGCAGGGTTGGCGGTCGAAGTGCAGGTGACATCGGCGCCATCCGGATTAGCTTCTCTTGTCGCCCAACTTCCGCCGGTCCGGATTCCATCAGGTGGCGAGATCGATGCTGCGGTATTCGTACCATGGGGTAAACTCAAGCCCAATCGATCATCAATTGTGCTCAGAATCCGCCGCCCCTAGTGTCGGGGGCTGGCTTTGATACGATTGGCATATGAAACCAAGAATCAAACTGGGCGAGGCCAAGACATCGTCTGGATCGAAGCTCGAATTAATCCAACACGATCAGGACTTCCTGTTGATGAGCGATGGCGAGGTGCTCATGAGCACGCGCTTGCGGCATTCCGAAGAAGTTCTCGCTCGCTTTGCCCTTGAGGGAATGAAGAAAGACATTCGCATTCTCATCGGCGGCTTAGGAATGGGTTTCACGCTAAGAGCGGCACTCGACGTGCTGGGCGAAAGCGGGGCGGTCATTCAAGTTGAGTTGATTCCCGAAGTCATTGCGTGGAACCGAGGCCCGATGGGTGCGAGTTCTGGATATCCAGTGGAAGATCCTCGCACCAAAGTCATTGTTGGCGACGTTGGTGATGTCATGCGCAACTCCAGCGCACCTTTTGATGCGATCTTGCTTGACGTTGACAATGGTCCTTCAGCCATGGTCAGCCCCAATAATAAGAACCTCTATTCTGAGCGAGGATTGAGAATTGCTCTTGCAGCTCTCAAACCACAAGGTCGCTTGGCTATCTGGTCAGCAAACGAGGACCACCGTTTCGAAAAACGACTGAAGGCTTGCGGTTTTCACGTCACTGTTCATCGAGCAAAGGGAAGCAGGAGCGGGGGCAGCGCCAAACATGTCATTTTCCTCGGTACGAAACTCAAGTGACGACCAGCGCGAAAAAGGCAATTTGTCCTTACTCTTGTAGCGGACTGTCCGTGCTTTCACAGGCCGAGGGGAATTGACTTGCGAAACATGAAGGCGATCATCTATGCTTCAAGGTAGTAGATTGGACCACGAGAGTCTTGTTTGGCACACCTCCAATGTGGCGTCGGGAGAATCACCATGAAGAAATTGGTCGCGATATGTCTTATTCTTGCGATGCCGGTGTTTTTGCGCGCACAGGCAACACTCATTGTTCCCGGCACAAACTACCCGACTATCCAATCGGCGATTAACGCCGCCGCTCCAGGTGACACCGTCTTGGTTGCCGCCGGGACCTACTTTGAGAACTTGGTTTTTCCAGCCAAGGATTTTCACCTCAAGGGCGCTGGTATTGGTCAAAGCATCATTGATGGCGGTCAAGCTGGGTCCTGTTTGAATTTTGGAATTCAAGTTTCCAACGCCATGGTTGTTGAGGGATTCACTCTCATGAATGGAAGTGGTGAGCTTGTCATCGGTGGAGGATTTTCTTTCGTTCCCGCCGGGGGTGGTGTGTTCATACACCCGATAGGGGCGACCGGTGCCGGGCCTCCTATTTCACCGACAATCAAGAGTTGTGAAATCACCCAGAATACTGCCGAATTTGGCACCGGAATATTCGTCCGCTGGGGCGGCAATGTGAGATTTGAAGACTGCCACATTCACGGCAACAATAGTACTCTCTTTTCAAGCGCCATCGACGCGCACTGGGGCGGGACGAACGTAACCTTCGAGAATTGCGTCGTCGAAAATCATATCTTACCTTCTGGACTCTCGACGGTGAAGCTCGATGACTGTGCGGCTATTTTTCGCGATTGTAGATTTGTCAACAATACTGCCTTCGCCTATTCGTGCATCCAATACCAAATCTCGAGTAGCACGAATCCGCCAAATTTGGGAATCGAGAATTGTTCCTTTGTTGGCAATTCATCAGTCCATTCAAACGGGAGCGTCGTCTACATCCTGAGCACATTTCCTGTTGCGATCGAGAACTGCCTGTTCGCCAAGAATGTCAGCGGATTGAGTGTGCTGAGTTTCGGACAAGGGTCCAAGGGTATCCGCAATTGTACTTTTGCCGACAATCAGCTTGGAGCTAACAATTCTGGAGTCGTGACGCTGCTGGTCCCGACCTTCTTCAATGACACTCTGCGCGTCGAAAATTGCATTGTTTACGGGAATTTCGATACCAACGGCGGCGTTCCCTTGGGCACCAACGTCATGCCCGGTTCAGCGACCTACGTTGAGCTGAACTCCCTCATCGAATCCCCAT